>CAZCKF010000339.1:0-4365 GCA_964499155.1 uncultured Chitinophagaceae bacterium | reverse complement strand
TGGAGTGAAGATCGCCACCTTTAATTTACCATTCTGCAAACTATCTCCAGGCTTTATTACTTCAACCTGTTGAGCGTGTAATGCGATCGTACTTACTGATAATAAAAAAAGTAAAAAATTCTTCATATTCATTCTTCAATCATTCCCATTCAATTGTTGCCGGTGGTTTGCTGCTGATATCATAAACCACCCTGTTTATTCCGCGTACATTATTTATTATCCTGCTGGAAACATCAGCCAGGAAATCATAGGGTAAATGTGCCCAGTCTGCCGTCATGCCATCTACCGATGTTACCGCACGCAGCGCAACAGTATGCTCATACGTTCTTTCATCACCCATTACACCCACACTTTTCACCGGCAATAAGATGGCTCCTGCTTGCCAAACCGTTGCATACAAATTGTGGTCTTTCAATGCCTTAACATAAAGATCATCGGCTTCCTGCAACAGCTTTACCTTTTCTTCTGTCACTTCACCCAATATCCTGATTGCAAGTCCCGGGCCGGGGAAAGGATGACGGTCCACGAGATCTTCCGGTATCCCTAATTCCCTGCCGACCTTTCGTACTTCATCTTTAAATAGGAATCGAAGAGGCTCTACCAGGTCCAGGTGCATTTTTTCAGGAAGGCCGCCAACATTGTGGTGTGATTTGATGGTAACAGACGGACCGTGAACTGAAACGCTTTCGATTACATCGGGATAGATGGTACCCTGTCCAAGTAATTGAATGTCGGTAAGGTGCGTCGCTTCTTCCTGGAAGATGTCAATGAAAAGTTTACCGATCGTTTTTCTTTTTGCTTCCGGATCCGATTTATCTTTTAATTCTTCATAAAACCTGTTGCGGGCATTGATGCCTTTTACATTCAACCCAAGCTGCTTGTATGTTTCAAGCACTTTTTCAAATTCATTTTTACGTAATACGCCATTGTCAACAAAAATTCCAAACAGGTTATCACCAATAGCACGATTGATCAGCGTAGCTGCAACTGTTGAATCAACACCACCGCTCAGTGCCATTACAACCCGGCGGTTTCCGATCCTGGCTTTCAATTCAGCAACAGTATCTGTAATAAAGTGAGCTGGCGTCCAGTCCTGTTTGCAACCGCATATCCTGACAAGAAAATTCTTTAATACTTTTTTTCCTTCGGTTGAATGATAAACTTCCGGGTGAAACTGTACTCCATAAAGTGGAGTATCATCCATTTTAAAGGCAGCAACCGGAATGCTGTCTGTGGTTGCGAGAAGAGAGAATCCTTTTGGAAGTTGTTTAATCGTATCACTGTGACTCATCCATACCTGGCTTACTGGTGAAATGTCTGAGATCAGGGGATCATCAGCTTTTTTTTCAAGCAGGGCTCGTCCAAATTCTCTCTTGTCGGATTTCTCAACTGAACCACCCATTCGTTTCGCGGTAAGCTGGGCACCATAACAGATGCCAAGTACAGGTAATTGTTTTACAAGTGCCTGGACATTAACATCCGGCGCATTGGGTTCATTTACAGAAAAGGGGGATCCGGAAAGGATGATGCCTTTGAGGCCAGGTTCAAACTGGAAAGCTTTGTTGTAAGGAATGATTTCGCAGTAAACATTGGCCTCACGAACGGCCCGGGCAATCAACTGGGTATATTGTGAACCGAAATCAAGGATGAGGATTTTTTCCGTCATGCGCGCGAAGGTAAGTTATAGGTTTTTATACCTTGTAACCTCCTTTACAGTTAATGCGTCTCACATAAACCATTCACCATAAAACCACTCAAGATGCGTATTACATGTTTTCTGCTTATAGCAAGCTTAACCACCTTATCAAGTTGTTATTTTCTCGACCGCAGGATCGAAGGCAATGGAAATTTTATAGCTGAAACGCGGGAAGTAAGTTCATTTTCAAGAATAGAAGTACATGGCGCCATGGATGTTGAAGTAACTCCAGGCACTTCACAGGTAAGGGTGGAGGCTGATGCAAATCTCCAGGAATACATTGAAACATATGTAAAGGGTGATCGATTGATCATCCGCGAAAAGGATGGAGTGAATCTTCGTTCCAGTAAGGATATTAAAGTTCATGTTACAGCTCCTACTCTGAGCGGGATCGATGTTTCCGGTGCAAGTAAGGTAAACGGCAATGGTTTATTTACTCATAATGGTATGGTGAAACTGGATGTTAGTGGTGCAGGAAGTATTAAAGTGAATGTGAACGCAACCAGTATTAATGCAGATATTTCTGGCAGTGGAGATATTTTGGTTGGTGGCAATGCACGTGATCTTGATCTGGAGATCAGTGGTGCAGGAATGGCAAAATGTTTTGATCTCCAAACTGAAAATGTTCGGGTTGATATTTCAGGTGCTGGCGGTGCAAACGTGAGTGTCTCAAAAAGTATTGACGCAGATGTTTCCGGTGCAGGTACGGTGAAATATCGCGGCAATCCATCGGTGACGAAGGATGTGAGTGGAGCGGGGAGTGTGTCACGGGTTGACTGACAACTAATAATTTAATTCCAAGGCGTTGGGCATTGGACACTGAAATTGTTTCTGGTTTATGGTTTCTCGTTATTCCAGGTTCATTTAAATATGTAGCATTGATTTCGCTACGAAGCAATTGGACATTGGATATTGGACACTGAAATTGTTTCTGGTTTCTGGTTTCTCGTTATTCCGCGTTCATTTAAATATGTAGCATTGATTTTGCTCCGAAGCAATTGGACATTGGATATTGGACATTTACAGCGTTACTATTTCCTTATCCGGATTTTCCCTCGGCCTCACAATCACATAATAAACTAACAATATTGCAATTCCGATTGAAAAAGGAATGACTGCCAGGTATTTTCCTTCGATATTTCCAATTACTGCAGTTTCATCAAATCCAAAAAATTCACTGATCATCCAGTAGGAGTTTGCGGTGATCCAGAATGTTACGGCAAGATTGTGCGCAAGCTCAGATCGAATTGATCGGGTGCGCCACGAAATAAATATTGCAATGATCAGTGTTGGGAAGATCATGGCAATTCCAAGCACTTTCCAGATCAGGCACCAGCTGATGTCTTTCAATAACCAGAATACGATATGAAGATTTTCCATCCTGCGATAACGATCAGGAATCTGGTAGAGTTTTTCTTTTGTGTTTGTCATTTTGATGGAGGAAGATGATAAGAAATGTTCGATGTTCAATGATCAATGCTCAATTTTCATTTGTCGCATTAAAGTAGAATTATTCGGTCAAGATACTTCTCTTAATAAAATATTTTTGTAGCGGTGAATATTGGCTTCGGTGTGAATGGGCCTTTGATGAACTAAATGTTGAACCAACTGGTTTGCGAAATATGGAGCGAGGGAACTTCCTTTCGTTCCCATTCCATTTAAAATTCCGATTTGTGGAATGTGCGGGTGCATACCAACGAATGGCCTTCTTTCCATCGTAGATGGCCGCAGTGAGGCGCGATGTTCAACAATTTTATATTGTGCTTTCAGCCAGCGATCCAAAACATCAGTCATGTGTTTTAAAAAAGCAGGATTTGGATTGGCATCAACATAATCCCAGGTATAATTACTTCCCACCCAAAATAAATTTTCGCGTAAAGGGACTATTGAATAAGATTTTTTGAAAACATGCGTAGTGGGCAGATCTGCTTCAATCAAAATGGCTTCGCCTTTATTGATTGAGAATGGAAGCATTTTAAAATAGGACCAGTTGGCCGAAGCAATTCCATCACAGAAAATGATTTGTTTGGCAGTAATATTTTCATACCTCACACCTTCACTAGTAAAACTCAATGCTGCTTCGGAAAATTCTCCTTCCGTCAACAGGTTTTTATTTTTTAAATTATTTCTCCATGCATAAAGTAGTTCCTGCATGTGTACAGTATAACATGGAAAAATTTCGCCTGTACCAAAATCGAAATTGAATTCATTTCGAAAGTGATTTTGATCAGGGAAGGATCTTAAATACCCACCACCTTCATTTATTCTTTCTACAAATAATAATCGCCGCTGTGGATTGGGAAAAAACTCGATAATATTTTTTTGAGAAATGGCCCTTATCCCCAGTTCATCTCCCATTTCATTGTAGATTTTTTCTGCAAAAGGAAGTATTTCATCAATCAGCCAGGTAGTAACAACACGACGTCCAGTAACTGGATTAATTATACCTGCTGCCACGCGAGATGCGGATGACAGGTCATGATTGTCAATGACGTGATAAGAAGTATTTTCTTTTTGCAAAAACCAACTGAGAAGAGTGCCACTTATTCCCTGACCAATGATGAGTATGTCCACTTCCATTTAGTAAATGTACAGCAGAGAGCGAACTGGCAACTGGCAACGGGCAAAAGGTAAAAGGCAAAGTGCAAAAAGCAAATGGGAAAATCAAA
>CAZCKF010000338.1:3881-4367 GCA_964499155.1 uncultured Chitinophagaceae bacterium | reverse complement strand
TACGCATACCGAGATCTCTGGGATTGCAGACTATAAATTCGATACAGAAGAAGCTTGCCTCGACCATGTTAAACGAATGATGTCGATGCTCGGTGATCAACCGAAAGCAGGATTTGACAGGAAGAAGGCGGTGGCACCTTCAAAAGATCCCAACGAATTGTATTCAATCATTCCAACGGATAACAAACCATATGACATGTTGGATCTCATTGACAGGCTTGTTGATGGTGATTCGTTTGAGCAATTCAAGGAAGATTATGGCAAAACCATTGTTTGCGGATATGGAAGGATCGACGGTTGGGCCGTGGGTATCGTGGCTAACCAAAGAAAGATCGTGAAGTCAAAAAAAGGTGAAATGCAAATGGGTGGTGTGATTTATAACGACAGTGCCGACAAGGCTGCCAGGTTTATTTTGAATTGTAACCAGAAAAAAATTCCTCTGGTTTTTCTCCAGGACGTGACCGGCTTTATGGTCGGAAGCAGGAG
>CAZCKF010000338.1:0-3871 GCA_964499155.1 uncultured Chitinophagaceae bacterium | reverse complement strand
ATTATCAAGGATGGAGCAAAAATGGTGAATGCAGTAGCAAATTCAGTTGTTCCTAAAATCACCATTATCGTTGGAAACTCATACGGCGCTGGCAATTATGCCATGTGTGGGAAAGCATATGACCCGCGATTTATTTATGCATGGCCCACTGCCCGCATCGCAGTAATGGGCGGCGACCAGGCGGCAAAAACCCTTTTGCAAATCCAAGTGGCAGGCATGAAGGCCCGGGGCAAAGAAGTTAGTGCTGCCGAAGAGCAAAATTTACTTGATGAAATAAAGGGCAGGTATGAAAAACAGACAAGTCCTTTTTATGCTGCTGCGAGACTATGGGTAGATGCCATTATTGACCCAACCAATACCCGTCACGTGATCTCGGAAGCCTTGCAGGCGGCCAATAAGAGCCCAATGACAGGTGATTTAAAAGTTGGTGTGTTCCAGGTGTAAAAATGATTGAGAATAATATCTGATTTTCCTGTTTTTTATTTTAAAAATTTGCATATTTTCACCGCCGTTAAAACTAACTGAACGGCTAAATACTAACTGAACGCTTATGAGAAAATCTACATTTTCCCGGTTACTGCTATTTGCTTTTGTCTCCACCGTTTTATTTCAATCGTGTAAGGATGATGCGTTCCTGTTGAACCCTCCACCCATTCCCGATCAATCAATTACAGAAGAATTTGATACACTCGCAAGAGCACATGCGCGCGGATGGCGCACAATCAATCGCAGCATGCCACTTGGTCCCGGCGACTGGATCGAAGCTTATACTAATTTCCAGAACCGCCCATATATGCTCGCAGGTGGCGGTGCACTTCTCGTTCCACCTTATTCAACCACGGGTAACCCGAGTGGTTATTTGATGAGCTCTGCTTATGCATCGATTGGTGCAACACCAGCAGGCAGTGGCGTGATCAGCAACTGGGTTGTATCACCACCTCTTACAATCAAGAATGGCGATAAAATTATTTTTTACACAACATCAAGCGATTCTGTTTGGGCATTTGATCCTGTTCTCGGTGGGGGAGTTTTCATGAAGACCGATCCATACACACGTTTACAGGTGAGAATCAACAAACATGACCAGTCGCTCGATGTGGGCCAGGGTGAAAATCCAGGAAAATTCGATCTGTCAATTCTTGATATCAATGCAGGTTTGCAACCACTTGGATATCCAAACTGGAACCTGAATGGCTGGACTAGAATGGAAGCCACAGTATTTGGACTGAATGGTCCAGTTAAAGGCCGATTCGGACTTCGTTACTATGTCCCAGGTGGTGGTTCATCTACTACTGAAGGCGGTGGTGTTATTGGTCTCGATAAGGTTTCATTTGTTTCAAGCCCTAATTAATTCTAACAACTATTCTAATCACGAGATATGAAAAGAAAAAATTTCACACTTCCAATCATCACTGCAGCGATTGCAGCATCAGCGTTGATTGTTGCATGCGAAAAAGATTTTGTTGCTCCTGAAGTTGCACCAGATGCATCCTGGACTGAAGAATTTGATACACTGCAGAATGCAATGGACCGCGGTCGGGTTGTTATCAATAACAGCCGTCCACTTGGTGCTTCAAGCTGGATGCAGGGACAATTCGGTGCTGACAAAAAGGGATTTACAGGTTATCCGGCAGCATCAGCAAGTTATTCAGGAACTGACTTTGCCGTTGCAACTTATAATGCAACGGGTACAGAAGGTACCATCAGCGCCTGGTTGATTTCTCCTCCAACATTGATGAAGAATGGAGACCAGATTAAATTCTTTACGAGAACACTTGTGAATCCTGCGAATTTCCCAGACAGGATGCAGGTAAGATTAAATCCGAATTCATCAAGCACCAATGTGGGAAGTCTTGAACAACTGGATTTGGATGCCGCAGAACAAGTTGGAGATTTTACAACGCTTTTGCTGGATATCAATCCTACACAAAACGCAACAGCGTTTCCAGGTACATGGACACAATACACGATCACATTGTCAGGTTTGCCTGCACCTGTTGTACGCCGTTTTGCATTCCGTTATTACGTTCATGAAGGTGGTACTGCCGCTGTGAATGGAGAGGGCGTAGCAGTTGATAAAGTTGAATTTATCAGTAAATAATCGAATTATATTTTTTGTGAAGCCAACTCTTCGGGGTTGGTTTTTTTTTGATAGGATTAAAGGATTATTAAGGATAACAGGATTGGATAGTATAACAGGAATAAGGTATTAATTAACTTTTTTTCTCCTGTACTCCATAATCATCCTGTAACCCGGTAAACTAATTTTGGGTGACATGAAATACTTTGCTTTGTTGATATGTGTGGTTTGGGTTTTTCAGGGGTGCAAGGATTCACCTTCGGCTGCAGTGGAATTACCTCCAGTGCAACGTACGCGCACGCATGAGGAGAGAATGAACCAATGGCTTGGCCAGTATAATGAAGCGAAAGCATTTGTAAAAAATGGTGATCTTGTTTTACGCCAGGCATCAGATATTGTTGGTGGTACAATCCGCAATATGAACCTGAAAGACAAGACTTATTCTCATGCAGGGCTGGTATTCGAAGAAAATGGTGAATGGTGGGTATACCACAGCATTATGGGTGATGACAATCCATCGGGTGAAGTATTGCGCCAGAAGCTTGACACTTTTTGTTATCCGAAAACGATCATGAAAGCATTCGGAATCGCACGATATGAAATGAATGAAGAAGAAATTGCAAAAGTTCATGTAGTGATGCAGGAACATTTCAAAAACAAAATGAAGTTTGACGATAAATTTGACATGAATGATGATTCGAAATTGTATTGTGCAGAGATCATTGCAAACGCATTAAAATCTTCCACAAACGGGAGGATCATCATTCCAACAACACAGGCACAAAATGTCAGAATAAAAGATCCTGCCTACAAGGGCAAATTTTACAAGGAACTTATCTACTATTCATTGGATAATCTTTACATGAATCCATTTTGTAAAGAAATTGCTCGCGTTAGTTATCAATAATCATTATGGTTCAAATGTATACTGACGGTGCAGCGCGAGGTAATCCTGGTCCCGGAGGGTACGGCGTTGTACTCATTTACAAAGGACATATAAAAGAACTATCAAAAGGTTATAAGCTTACTACCAACAACCGCATGGAATTGATGGCGGTGATTGCAGGATTGCAGGCGCTAAAAAAAACCGGCTTAAATATCGAGGTCTTTTCCGACAGCCAGTATGTTGTCAAAGCAATTGAAGAGGGCTGGCTGCGCAAATGGATTGGCACCAACTTCAGTGGCGGGAAAAAAAATAAAGATCTCTGGATGCTGTATTACAATCTCGCTGCAGACCATCACCTGAAATTTAAATGGGTAAAAGGTCACGCTGAAAACAAATACAATAATCGATGTGATATACTTGCCACCCAGGCAGCGGATGGAAATAATTTGGAAATTGATGAGGGGTATGTGAATGATACGGAGCCTTTCGTTCCTTAATATTTCAGGATTTCAAGATTTCTAAATTTCAAAATTGGCTTCGAAAAGAGATTATCAGAAATGAGAAGCTCGTTATATATTACTTGGCTTCCTCCGGAGCGAATCTTGAAATATTGAAATCCTGAAATTTTGAAATTATGCAGTCTGCAGAGACGACTTCGCAACCAACCTATTCCCTAACACGTACAATCCAAATATCAGCCCGCTAAAAAACAGGTCCCCGATGATCATGTTTCCATAAAATCCCTGGAACAAACCATAATCACGGTAGAATGCAAGTGCATCACCATAACAAAGCATGAGTCCTTCAAAAGTGAGTGGACGCTTCAGGCCGGAGAAACTTAGCCAGACAAAAAAGTTGGATGCTATAAAAAATAAAATGCTTCCTGAAATTGAAAAACCTGCAAC
>CAZCKF010000337.1:2519-4384 GCA_964499155.1 uncultured Chitinophagaceae bacterium | reverse complement strand
CAATGTCCAATGTCCAATGTCCAATGTCCAATGTCCAATGTCCAATGTCCAATGTTATTGGAGACGCAATATTATTGAAAAAATGGATGGAAAAGGTGTTAAGATTCAATACTCAAGATTCGAGATTCAAGATTCAAGGAAGACTCAAATAGGGAATGTTCAATACACAAGGCTCAATGTTCTGATGTTCAATTTCCAACGTTCATTTTGCTCCAGTTCCTCGACTCTTTGCGTTTACTCTCGAAGTAGCTGGAACCTGCACCTTGTATCTTGAAACTTGCGTCAGTACTACTGACGCCACATCGTACATCGTACATTACAGAAGAGTTCCACCAAGTATCAGGTATGCCATTGAGAAATATATAATCAAACCTGTGACGTCAACCAGTGTGGCTACAAATGGGGTTGAAGAAGCGGCGGGATCGGCGCCCAGTTTTTTTAGAATAAGGGGAAGCATGGAACCCATCAGTGATCCCCATAGCACAATGCCGGCAAGTGTAAATCCAACTGTAAACCCGATGCGCAGGTAGTGTTCTCCAAATGTATCAGAGAAATAATGCCACATGGTGATAACGGAAAAACCAAGGATACACAGCGTGAGACCAAGCAATAAACCGGAAAAAATTTCCCTTCTCATAACACGCCACCAATCCGTAATGGTTAATTCTCCCAGGGCCATCGCCTGTATGATCAAAGTAGATGCCTGTGATCCACTGTTTCCTCCACTTGAAATAATTAAGGGTATAAAGGTTGCGAGAATGACCACTTTCTCAATTTCATCCTGAAAATTTTGCATCGCGAATATGGTGATCAATTCACCAATGAAAAGCACCATCAGCCAGACAACCCTTTTCTTATACAATTTCGAAAGCGAAATATCAAGATATGGTTGTTCCAATGCCTCCGTACCTCCGATCTTTTGCATGTCTTCTGAAAACTCTTCACTTGCCACCCACAATACGTCATCGATCGTTACGATTCCCAACAGAATGTTCCCATTACTCACTACGGGAAGAGCGACCCTGTTATTCATTTTGAAAACCTCGTTCGCTATTTCCTGGTCATCATATGCATTCAATGCAATCACGCGGTCATCCATTAATTCTGAAACCCTTGTGCCTGGAGCTGCAACAATAAATTCGCGGATTCTCAAGTCATCCAATAATTCGCCTTTATCGTTAATAACATAGATTACATCAATGGTTTCACTGTTTTTCCCTTTTCGTCTTATGATGTCTATAACTTCTTCCACTGTATTATTCTCGTACACATACACATAATCCGGTGTCATGAGTCGTCCCACACTGTTCTCAGGATATCCAAGAAGTGACAATGTTACTTTGCGTTCTTCTGGTTCAAGTAATTTGATCAGCTCACGTACAACGTCACTGGGTAATTCTTCAAGAAAAGATGTCCGGTCATCTGGCTGCAGTTCATTCAGCAATTCAGCCGTCTTGGATGCTGGAAGTGTTTGAATGATTGTCTTCTGGTTCGCGAGATCAAGTATCCTGAATACACTAGCAGCGCGGTGAGTAGACATAGTTGAAATGATCCTTCCCTGCTCCTCAGGATATTCGTCAATCAGGATAGCTATGTCGGTGATATTCTGTTCATCAAGGAACTCATGGATGCGCACAGGATCTCCTGAGTCTATTACAGACTCATACAGTTCTTTTAAATCTTCCAATTCTTTGATCTCTTCCATGGTGCCGCAATTTACTATTTTCACCTGCTGCAAATCACGCTGATTTTTTGTCACATGATTTTTCCTTCATTATACATTGCATTAACAGAATCGATGGGTCGCGGGGTATTTACCCGGGAATCAATACCTGCAAATACAATTATTGAAACGTCGCCCGTGA
>CAZCKF010000337.1:0-2509 GCA_964499155.1 uncultured Chitinophagaceae bacterium | reverse complement strand
GGAACGCAAACTACTTGACCAGACCTTATTACACGATTATATTTTTGAATGGGGATCAAAAAAAGATCAGTGCTGCATGGCGCTCGGCTATATTCCTGTGTATAATCATTCATATAAATCCAATTGCGAATACGAAATGGATTATGAAGCAGAAACCATTTCAATCAAAACTGTGCATTTTATCAAAGCCGGCGAGGAACTATTTATCAATTATAATGGGGACTGGAATGATGAAAAAAAAGTATGGTTCGATAAAAAATAAAAAAGGCCCACAAGGAGCCTTTTTCATTTTATTTCGATTATCACTATTGAAGTACAATCTGACCGCGGATTTCACCCGAAGGGAATGTTTTTGAGTGAATATTGATATAATATTTTCCAGCCAGCAATTCACTTTCTTTCAAAACAACATTGTCAATTAAAACTGAACCGCTAAGACCAGCCGTTTTTCCCACGGGTACTCCGGTAAATCCATGAATTACTCCTGCAGGGAAACCAGGATCAGCAGGACCATGAATATGACCAGCACGAATAGAATCGGTTAGATTGATCCAGTTCACTGTATACGTTAGCATTTTGGTTTCTTTGTTATAAGAAACATTGGCTGTGCCCGATCCGGTACTTGTAACCGGTGGTGTTTCCTGTGCACCTGTAAGCGTGATCGTGGCGTCGAGGATATTGTCTTCATCCTCTTTATCGCAACCGCTTATTGTAAAAAAAGAAACCAACATAAGTGGTGCTGCTAAAAATTTCAACAGTTTCATAATCTTTGAATTGATGTGTTTAAGGTAAAATTAGTTAAAGGATATCAGGATTGGTTAAGGATTACAGAATTAGTATGAAAGTTTACAATTTGATATCGAAGTTGTTATCGGGAACGTTGCCTTAAATGAAAATAAAGTATTGTAAATAGATAATGTTCAATGTCCAATATCCAATGTCCAATGCTCCGTAGGTTTTTCTAGTGATACGACAATCTTCTAGCTCCCCGAAAGCACATCGTACATCGTACATCGTATATCGTACATATCCAATGTCCAATGCTCCGTAGGTTTTTCTAGTGATACGACCAATCTTCTAGCTCCCCGAAAGCACATCGTACATCGTACATCGTACATCGTATATCGTACATATCCAATGTCCAATGCTTCATAGGTTTTTCTAGTGATACAACAATCTTCTAGCTCCCCGAAAGCACATCGTACATCGTACATCGTATATCGTACATCACTTAACCTTATTCTTTATTTCCTGCAACTTCAGCAGAGCTTCCACCGGAGTCAGCCGATTGATGTCTATATCTGCGAGTGTCTTTCGGATCTCGTCAAAAGTTTCTGTATGCGCATCAAAAATACTCAACTGCATTTTCGCATTGCTTGTAATTGTTTTTTCTCCGGGACTGTGTTTTTCTTCAAGCTGAGCAAGTATTTCATTGGAGCGGTTGATAAGAGATGGCGGCATACCAGCCATGCGGGCTACATGAATACCGAAACTGTGTGTGCTTCCTCCACGTTCAAGTTTGCGAAGAAAAATTATTTTATTGCCTACTTCTTTATTGCTGATGTGGAAGTTCTTTACACGTGGTAATTGTTCTTCGAGATCGTTCATCTCATGATAATGTGTGGCAAAAAGCGTTTTTGGTTTGGATGGTGCTTCATGCAAATATTCAACAATGCTCCAGGCGATTGAAATTCCATCATAAGTGGATGTGCCCCGACCAATTTCATCAAGTAAGATCAGGCTGCGGGGAGTAAGGTTGTTAATGATCGAAGCAGTTTCGTTCATTTCAACCATGAAAGTTGATTCACCACCACTCAAATTATCTGATGCGCCAACACGTGTAAAAATTTTATCGGTTAAAGGGATCTTTCCTTCTGTAGCAGGGATGAATGATCCAATATGAGCCATCAGGGTGATCAGGGCTGTTTGTCGCAGCAGGGCTGATTTACCACTCATGTTCGGACCTGTCAGGATAATGATCTGTTGCAGGGACTGATCAAGCTCGAGGTCATTTGAAATATAACTTTCGCCAGGCGGAAGGTTTTTTTCAATAACAGGATGCCTTCCGCCGGAAATGATCAATTCCTCACCCTCATGCATAACCGGTTTGCGATACTGGTATTGAACTGCATTGTAAGCAAAACAGGTAATGCAATCAATGATGGCCATGATGGCGCCATTGGTTTGAATGGGTGCCAGGTAATCAAGTAACTCAGTAATTAATTTTTCGTAAACCTGTAATTCAATCTGTAAAATCTTCTCTTCCGCCCCAACTATCTTTTCTTCATAGTCTTTCAACTCCGGGGTAATATACCGTTCCGCATTGGTCAGTGTTTGTTTACGCGTCCATTCTGCAGGCACTTTGTTTTTGTGTGAATTGGTAACCTCAAGAAAATATCCAAA
This sequence comes from uncultured Chitinophagaceae bacterium, assembly GCA_964499155.1. Lineage (GTDB taxonomy): Bacteria > Bacteroidota > Bacteroidia > Chitinophagales > Chitinophagaceae > CAZCKF01. Next base: position 106 of record CAZCKF010000337.1, on the reverse strand, counting down.
CACATTATTGTACCCGATTTTCAGAGAAGGAATTCCTGTGGCATCAGATTCTTTTTGCTGCAATTGAACCAGATAGGTTTTTCCATTGTGCGCAATTTGTCTCAAC
>CAZCKF010000336.1:0-4393 GCA_964499155.1 uncultured Chitinophagaceae bacterium | reverse complement strand
CGCCAATCAAAAATCCAAAATCCCCGTCCGACTGGAGTCATCCGGGCGGGCAAAATCAAAAATCTCAAGCCTGGTAGATCCACTTACGAAACGCCGGCGCCGTCTCCTGGCTTACTATAATGCAATGATTTAATTCGGGGATTAATAAATCAACAAGCAGTTTCACTTTATCAAAAGGTTTATATCCTTTTACATACTGAATGTTGATGAGGTATTGACGATTTGCCCGGAAGAATGTTTCATCGAGTTCCACTTCAAGGTCGGAAAGATTTCTGTCGGCAATGTATTTTTTACCGTTTTTATCTAGGACGTATACAAGTTTGTTTTCTGTATAGAACAACACAATGTCTTCAAGTTTCAATGCAATATTTTCCAGTCCTTTTCTCACAACCAGCCTTGTTCTCTTTTTATGAGAAACAAATTGTGACAGCATCTGCATGGGAGAGGAAGCAGTGAAATGCTTTTCAAGCATTTCATATTTGGAGATCGCTTTTTTCAATTCTTCTTTTTCAATTGGCTTCAGCAAATAATCAATGCCATTGTATTCAAATGCGCTCATCATGAATTGATCGTACCCGGTAATGAAAATAACCGGCGTTTTAATGGGTAGCTGTGAAAATATTTCAAATGACAACCCATCTGACAACTGAACGTCACTGATAATTAGATCCGCATCCGTATGTAAGGGTATATATTCCAGTGACTCTTTTACTGAATTTAATGTTGCGGTCACACTCACCTGCGGGCACACTTCTGCGAGGGTATGTAACAACCCCTGTAATGCAGGTCTCTCATCTTCGATAATAATTGCTCTCAACATGGTTATAGGTTTAGTTATTGATCAATGGCAGTTTTACAACAAACTGCCGGTTGGTGTTCTCTACGATAATGTCACGCTTGCAAACAAGTCTGTACCTCGAACTCAGGTTACGCAAGCCGATCTTTGTTGAATTCACGAGATAGGGCTTTGGTTTTACATTGTTGATCACTTTCAGATACTGGCCATTCAATGCAATACTGATATTCAAAGGATCCTTTTCACTGAATTCATTGTGCTTGATCGCGTTTTCAACAAGAATTTGCAAAGCACATGGTAATATCATAATTCTTCTTCCCTGTTCAGATTCGAGCTGCGTATTCAACTGCAACTTTTCATCATGCCTGATCTGCAACAGGAAAAAATAGCTGTCAATGAACTCTAATTCGTTTTCAAGTGAGATCAGTTCCCTGTCCTTATTGATCAGGAAATATTTAAAAACCCTGGCAAGCCTCTCGTTGAACATGTGCGCTTTTTTCTGATCGTGAACGATCAGGTAAGAAAGCGTTGTGAGTGAATTAAAAATGAAATGCGGATCCAGTTCATTTTTTAACGCGGTCATTTCTGCACGAGACCTTTCAGCATCCAGTTGCGTAACCACTTTATCATCAATCTGTCTTTCCTTGCTCAAATACAGCACTTCGTAAATGAGTGTGAAAATGATCACTGCCAGTGCAGTGAAAAGCAGGAACAGGTATAGCTGGTCCCATGTGAATGTTTCGCCCGAAATCTTCATCCATACCAGTACCAGGCTGGTGCCGATGCATGTGCCGAACAGCGCTGTAACAAAACAGAGCGATGTTATTTTCAAAAATGGATTCGCACTTACTTTATAAAGTGTACGAAACCGTGCATGTATCCAATTACAACCGATCCAGATACAATAGCTAATTAAAATAAAATACAGGTGTGCAGCTATTGTCTCGATAATTCCATAGTTACCATAACTGATAAAACCGGTGGTTAACGGGATTAGCAGCCCTAATAACGGAATAAATATTATGCGCAGGTATTGATCCCTGATCATAGCAGTATCGGCGGTTGGTTTACAAATCTTTTCTCACTTCGCTAGCGCCCCTCACATGAACAACGCTTCATTCTTTCAAATCTATCTGTGGCTTGCGTTAAGCAATAGCAAAATGTTTTTGCGGGTCTTTTTCAAGTACAAGTGGCAAAATAAATTGTCACTGTTTCGTCACTGCTATATTCATCATCATCTGCACTATAATAATGATACTTCAGATTGCATGAACGCTGCTTTGTTTATCAAAATTCATGACTCGGAAATTGCGGTAATGGTTATTGAAGCATATCCATGAAATTAATTGCCTAAGCAATTATTCATAACCAAAATCATCAGCCAATGAAAAAATGCATAATGGCTCTTATATGCTGCACGGCATCATTCCTTGCACTGTCGCAATCCCGCACAGTGACTGGAAAGATTACCGACAATGCAGGCGCACCCATACAGAATGCTTCTGTAACAGTGAAAGAAACCAATTCCGGCGTCACCACTGATGCGCAGGGAAATTTTACAATTGTATTACCATCCAATGCAAGAACACTTGTTGTTTCTTATGTTGGCAAAGCCTCAGAAGAAATTCTTATCGGTGATCGAACTGTCATCGATGTGAGACTTCAGCCAGAAGACAAAACATTGCAGGAAGTGGTAGTGGTCGGATATGGTACACAAAGAAGAAAGGATGTGACATCAGCCATATCATTGATTTCCGGGGAAAAAGTGAGAAATGCCCCAATTCAGAGTTTTGACCAGGCACTTGGCGGCAAGGCTGCAGGATTGAGTGTAACACAACCGAACGGTGTATTGAATAATCCGCCGGTCATTCGCATCCGCGGTGCTAGCTCTATTACAGGATCATCATTCCCATTAATTGTTGTGGATGGTGTTACTGTTTTTTCCGGCGATGTGTCTACAAATAATGCAGTGAACAATGCATTGGGCGATATCAATCCAGCAGATATCGAATCGATATCTGTATTAAAAGATGCTGCAGCAACTGCGATTTACGGTTCGCGTGCTGCTTCCGGTGTGCTTGTGATTACTACCAAAAAAGGTCGTTCAGGAAAACCGCAGGTGAATTATGATACTTGGATGGGATTTACCAAGCCATTCAGACTTCCTGAATTGTTGGACGCAGCAGGATACATTCAGATGAAGAATGAAGCAAGAGCTAATGTGGGTCTTGCACCATCTTATTTTATGGATACGATCAATGGCGTTCCGGTTGATACACGCTGGTATGACCATGTATATCGTACGGGCTTTGCACAAAATCATTCGATCAGTGCAAGCGGAGCTACGATGCAGGGTGGTAAATATTATTTGTCTGTTGGTTACACGAAACAAAAAGGGATGTTCATCAACAATGAATTTGACCGCAAGCAGGCAAGGGTGAATATCGATCAGCGTGTAAACAACTGGATGACACTTGGCGGCGGATTGAATTATTCCCGCAGCCAGACTGAAAGTCCAAGTACGGGATCTACTCCGCAGGCAACATTCAATACTGCAGGTGGAGCAAGGGTTGCTTTGGTTAACGCGCCTGTTGCTTCTCCATATAAGGCTGATGGCAGTTATAATCTTCTTTTGCCCCTTACACAAAATCAATTGGGATTGAATAAAAGCACTGAGCGTACTGGTTTTTACAATCCGGTTGTGCTGAATGATCTTAACTCAATCACATCAGGTAATGAACACATGCAGGGAAATTTTTCAGTTGATCTGCGTTTGTTGAAAGGATTAACATTCCGTTCATTGTATGGAGTAGATTATATCACGGTTGAGAACAAATCATTTTATAACCCGATACATGGTGATGGATTGCAGGCTGCCGGTACACTTGATGATGGAACAGCTTTCAATGATATTGGTAAATACAGTCAAACAACATGGCAGAATTACCTGACCTATGATAAAACGATCAACCAGCATACATTCAATGCAACTGCTGGTACAGAACAACAACGTTCAAAAGCGAACAGGTGGGGTGCAAAACGTTCGGGTGTTGTAGATCCATTCTACCAGGATATCCAGGGTGGATTCAATACATGGGATAATCTTCCTGCATCAAGTTCAAGTACACTGATATCTGCAATTACAGAAAATTATCTTCTTTCTTATTTCGGTCGACTGAACTACGATTTCGCTAAGAAATATTTCGTTTCAGCAAGTTTCCGTCGTGATGCATTCTCTAATTACAGTCCTGGTGATATCGATGGCAAATGGGGAAATTTCCCAGGAGTATCCGTGGGCTGGCAATTGAGCAGTGAAGATTTTTACAACAATTCAGGAGTGAAAGATGTTGTGAATAATTTACGATTGAGAGCGAGCTATGGTAAAGTTGGTAATATCAACATCGGAGATTTTGGAGCGCTTTCCACATTCAGCTCGAACTTATTGTATGGCACATACGGAACACTTTACTTCTCACAGGCTGGAAATAAAGACCTGAAATGGGAGAACAATCACAAAATAGATGTCGGTCTTTCATTTGGCTTGTGGAATGATCGCGTGACAGGTGAATTGAATTATTACAAGAGCAGTTACGATGA
>CAZCKF010000335.1:0-4410 GCA_964499155.1 uncultured Chitinophagaceae bacterium | reverse complement strand
TGCGTGAACGTCCCTGTGCATCGGCAATGGAATTATACCGGATTACACCATCGAGTGAAACGCGATCGTTAATGGTGTAATTATAATTGAGACTTGTATAAAAAGTGCCGCCATCACGGTAGCGATTGTTCTGCTTATCATAATCGCTGTACTGGTTATGCGTGTATCCCGCACTTGCATTCATCCTCACTTTTTTCGAAAATGTCATTCCGCCCCAAATGCTTGCTTCATATTCATTGCGGTGCGTGATGTTTTGAAAAGTGACTTCTGTCTTGCTGCCTGGAACAAGTGTGCGAATTGACTGGATGATATCGGTAACGTAGTTATAACCAAGTGATGCATTCACATAATATTTTCCTTTATACCATCCCGTATTCCAGTCAAACTGGTGTGCAAGCTGAGGCAACAGGGTTGGATTTCCGAACCTGAGATTATACGGATCATTGAAATCAATAGTTGGATTCAATTCATTGATACCAGGACGACGAACACTTTTACGATATATAAGTGCCGTATTCCAACCACTCTCCCACTCTTTTCTTAAAGTTAAATTTGGAAGCAGGTTTACATAATCATTGTGATAATCAGGTGTGGTGTCGGTGAAATCAAATTCAAATTTTGTATTCTCCAATTGAACACCAGCTACGATCCGCCATTTTTTTTCGAGATCAAATGTCAGGTTCCCACGAATGGTCTGGATATCCTGTACAAAACGAAAATCCTTACTTAACAATGGATCATCCACAAATTCCATATCTGTTTTACGAAGAAATGTTGATATGAGCAGGTTGTCGAAACTGTTTCGACCAATTGATCCACCAGTACCCAGAGTTATTTTTTTGCTGAGTGGCTTATCATAATTTATTCTCGTGCTCCATGATCCGCTTTGATTGTCGATGAATTGACGCTGGGTACTGTCGATTCCATTTGGTGTTTCATCTGGATTAAAAAACAACTGGTAAAACAATCTGTCATTGTCATTCCCTCCTGTGTTAACCTGGTTGATGATCCGCAATACCTCCTTAGGATTTTTTCCTTTGTATGTATAAGTTGCAGAGAGGGACCCATTCAGATTATTACCATCTGTAGTTGTGGACCTGCGGCTCCATCTGTAGATTTCTTTAAAATTGTTCAGGTTCTGGTAATCTGTGGTATTCTTGTTTTCAAAATAATTCGCATTTGCATGCAGAACAACATTCAATTGATGTTGTTTGTTAAATTCATAGTCACCCGAAATCCTGATGTTTGGCCTGAGATTCCGGTTTGTAAATTCATTTATAGTGCGCAGGTAATTGCTTGAGTCATTATAAAAATTTTCCCTCAATGAATTCCCCTCACCTTTTATTCTGGCAGCACCAATTCCAGCATTTACATTTAGTGTAAATTTTTTCACCCTGTAAGAAGCGTTCGCAGAGAAATTGGCTTCTCCCCGAGTTCCGTAAAACACATTTAACCTGCCTGTTAGTCCCACACGGCCTTTGCGTGTAACAATGTTGATCACACCACCTGTTTCACTTGCGTATTGCGGCGGAGGATTGGTCATCAGTTCAATTTTTTCAATCGAACTGCCGGGCAGTGATTCCAGCAAGTCAGCAAGTTGCTGTGCATTCAGATCCGTAGGTTTATCATCAATAAGTATCTTGGGTTCCTTCCCTTTCAACAGGATTTTTCCATTTGCATCATTAGAAATGAGTGGCATGTTTTTCAGCAATTCCGATGTGCTCGAACTTCCACTCAATGCAGATTCACCAACATTGTAAGTGATCTTTCCATCTTTTGATTCAATCAATGGTTTTTCAGCATACACAATTACTTCCTGCAGATCACCACCGGGAAATAACCTGATATCTCCAAGATTAAAATCATATCGCTCGTCACGAATGTGGATGCTATCCAGAATCAGCACACTGTAACCAACATTTGAAAAGATCAATTTATAATAACCAAAAGGTATCCCGGTTAATTCGAATGCTCCATTTCTATCTGCGATGAACATTCTAGACTTCATTGAATCAGCCAAAGGAACAAGCTGAATATTGGCTGAGGGTAGGCCAGACCCCGTCGCTGAATCAATCACATTCCCGATGATTATACCTGTAATTTGTTTTTTGTCAGCCTGGGCTGATGCCGCAATTCCAACCAGAAACCCAAAAGCTACCAGGACAATTCTTCGCATTCTTCAAAGATATTGAGCATTGAACTTTCATCTCAAACTATTGAGGGAGCGGGAGATAGATTCGGTAAACGGTATATTGTTTTATTAATAGTTTATGACAGACTGTCACAAGCTGAGGCTTTTATTTATCTTTGCTGCCCGCAATATTTAGCTGATGCTGGAATTGGTTTCAAAACAACATGACGAAAAAAGACAGGGTGAGGCGTTCGCGCCTTTCGCGGTTGATGCCAATGTGTATGCACGCAAGTTTTATATAGAAAGCTATGGTTGCCAGATGAATTTCAGCGACAGCGAAATCGTTGCTTCAATCCTGCAAAATGTCGGTTTTGGCGCAACGAGAAATTTTGAAGAGGCAGACCTTGTTTTATTAAATACATGTTCCATTCGCGAAAAAGCTGAACTCACCGTTCGCAAAAGACTGACAGAATTTAAAAAATTAAAACGTTCAAGGCCTGGAATGCTGATCGGTGTGCTCGGGTGCATGGCTGAACGATTAAAAGAAAAACTGCTGCAGGAAGAAAAGTTGGTAGATATAGTTGTTGGACCCGATGCTTACAGAACATTGCCTGCACTTGTTGAGCAGGCAGGTACCGGACAGAAGGCTGTCAATGTTTTATTAAGTCGTGATGAAACATACGCCGACATTTCTCCAGTTCGTTTGGATTCAAATGGCATCAGCGGGTTTGAAAGCATCATGCGCGGATGCAACAACATGTGTTCATTCTGCGTCGTGCCGTTCACACGTGGGCGTGAAAGGAGTCGCGATGCTGCGAGCATTGTAAATGAATGCCGTGAATTGTATAATCTCGGTTATAAAGAAGTGACGCTTCTTGGTCAGAACGTGGATAGTTATTATTGGTTAAATGATCAAACAAGTGAAGCTGTAACATTTGCCATGTTATTGGAAAATGTAGCAAACATTTCTCCACTGCTGCGCGTTAGGTTTTCTACATCGCATCCGAAAGACATTACAGAAGAAGTTCTGCAGGTAATGGTATCTCACCACAACATCTGCAAATACATTCATTTACCCGTGCAAAGCGGTTCAAATAGAATATTACAATTGATGAATCGTACATATACACGAGAATGGTATAAGGGAAAGGTTGATCGCATCAGGCAGGTCATGCCCGACTGTGGTATCAGCAGCGATATTATTGCAGGTTTTTGCACAGAGACTGAAGATGATCATAGAGAAACACTTGAAATTATGGAATCGAGCAAATATGATTTCAGTTATATGTTCTTCTACAGTGAAAGACCAGGTACACTTGCTGCACGGAGATACCAGGATGATATTTCACTTGAAGTGAAAAAAAGAAGGCTGGCTGAAATTGTTGAAATGCAGAACAGGTTGTCGTTTGAAAGCAACCAGCGCGATATCGGAAAAATATTTGAAGTATTAATAGAAGGAGATTCAAAAAAGAGCAGTGAACATTGGATGGGACGCAGTAGTCAGAATAAGGTAGTCGTATTCCCTAAAGCAGGATCTGATTTATCAAAAGGCGAGTATGCAGAGATAAAAGTTATTACCTGCACGCAAGGAACGCTGATAGGTGAAGTGGTTGTTTGTTAGGAAAGCTACAATCAACAGGAAATGAATACAAGTATAGTGAGAGGATGAGTTAAAAAAAGTTTTCGAACAAATACTGCCCACTGCCAACTACCTACTGCCTACTGCCCACTCCCTCGACATTAATACTGACACAAACTAAAAACAAGGATGGAATTACAGAGCATCAAGAACAGATTTGGAATTATAGGCAATGCACCCGGATTGAATTATGCAATGCAGGTTGCCATACAGGTAGCTGCAACAGATCTCACTGTTTTGATCATGGGTGAAAGCGGTGTGGGTAAAGAAGCATTTTCGCAAATCATACATTCACTTTCATCAAGAAAACATAATCCTTTCATTGCCGTCAACTGCGGAGCTATTCCTGAAGGAACCATTGACTCAGAATTATTCGGTCACGAAAAAGGATCTTTTACCGGCGCTGTCGACAGTCGTAAAGGATATTTTGAAACCGTGAACGGCGGCACCATTTTCCTGGATGAGATTGGAGAAATGCCACTTGGAACACAGGCACGTTTGTTACGCGTTCTTGAATCCGGTGAATTTATTCGTGTAGGTTCTTCCAAGGTGATGAAGACAGACGTGCGCGTGATTGCTGCAACCAATAAGGATTTACTTGACCTGGTTCATGCTGGTAAATTCAGGCAGGATCTTTATT
>CAZCKF010000334.1:2127-4419 GCA_964499155.1 uncultured Chitinophagaceae bacterium | reverse complement strand
CCGCGGAAGTATCACTTCTGTTTCCGGGTCTCCAAGCCTGCAATTGTATTCTATCATATAAGGCTCGTTGCCGACTTTCATTACCCCGAAAAAAATAAATCCTTTGTAATTGATCCCGTCCTTTTGTAAACCTTTGATCGTTGGTTTAATGATCTTGTCTTCTACCTTCTTTAAAAATTTATCGTTTGCGAATGGCACGGGACTAACAGCACCCATGCCTCCTGTATTGGGACCTGCATCACCTTCACCAACTCTTTTATAATCCTTTGCTTCCGGAAGAATAACATAGTGTTCTCCGTCGGTCAGAACAAATACAGATAATTCAATTCCATCAAGAAACTGTTCAACCACAACCTTCTTGCTTGCTTCACCGAATTTTGCACGTTGTATCATCAGTTCAAATTCCGCAACAGCTTCGAGATGATGTTGGCAGATCACAACGCCCTTGCCTGCAGCAAGTCCATCGGCTTTTAATACAATGGGCAGTGGATGATCCTGCAGGAATTCAACACCGGCTTCATAATTATCAAGCGTAAATTCCTGGTACGATGCAGTCGGAATTTTATATCGCTGCATGAAAGCTTTTGCGTAAGCCTTGCTTCCTTCCAGTTGCGCAGCATTTTTATCAGGCCCAATGATCATCAGGTTCTTCAGATCGGGTTCATTGCGCAGCAAATCGACAATGCCTTTCACCAAAGGTTCTTCGGGTCCAACAATAATTAAATTGATCTTTTCCTTTTTGCACGCCTTAATGATGTCCTGGAAATCGGTTACACCAAAAGGCAGGTTGGTGCCACAGTGAGCAGTACCCGCATTCCCGGGTGCTATAAAAAGTTTTTCGCAGCGGGGACTTTGTTTGAGTTTCCAGGCAATCGCATGTTCTCTTCCACCAGCCCCCAACAATAGGATTCGCATGTATTGACAGCGTTTTGGTTACACCATGCGAATATCGGTAGAATGTAAAGATGAATTCAAAAACATTCGCTGCAAATCAAAATTCTGTATTTTGGACAATAACATTTCACCAAAACCTAATACATGGAACCCAATCAACAGGCGAAAGGCAAGCACCCGAAATCTTTGTACGTTCTATTTTTTACGGAAATGTGGGAAAGGTTCGCTTATTACCTGATGGTTGGAATCTTATTATTGTATCTCACAGATAGTTCAACCGGTGGAAAAGGTTTTTCGAGAAGTATGGGAGCAGATGTGGTTGGGACATTCATTGCACTTGTATATCTCACTCCATTTATAGGAGGACTTCTTGCAGATCGTTATCTCGGATACATAAAATCGATTTTTATCGGTGGATCATTAATGGCGCTTGGCTATTTCGGTTTGTCCATGCCGGGGGATACTGCCATGTATGTGTCATTAGGTCTCATCATTGTTGGTAATGGTTTTTTTAAACCCAACATTAGCACACTTCTTGGCAATATTTATAACCGTGAAGATTTAAAACCGTTAAAAGACAATGCTTACAACATCTTTTACATGGGGATCAACATCGGAGCATTTGTCTGCAATTTCGTAGCAGCTTATTTACGCAATGAATACGGGTGGGGATATGCATTTGCTGCTGCAGGTGTTGGGCTTGTGATAGGATTAATTTGGCTGGCAGCAAGCCTGAAGCAGGTAAAACATGCAGATGTAAAAAAACCAATGCAACAAGGCGACATGCCGATTTCAAAAATAATGGGATATGTATTTATTCCAATGGTAGTCTTCGGTATTGTTGGCTGGATATTACCAAACAATATTTTTGGATCAGATTCAAATGATGCATTCATATGCGCATGTTTGCCGGTAATTTATTTTTATCTCAACCTGTGGAGGAAAGGAACTGCTGAAGACAAAAAAGGAATTGGTGCACTATTGTTCATTTTCGCTATTTCAATCATCTTCTGGACGATCTATAATCAGAATGCAACTGGATTGACCATATGGGCTGAATCGCATACTGACCGCAGCAATATTCCATTTTCCGGTCAGGAAGTAACAACAGCTCCACAGGAAGTGAATAAACAGGATGAACTTTTGCGGACAATAACTGATGCAAATGGAGATCCCGTTAAAACAACCGGTCCTGATCCGTACTTCAATAATTTGCCCAGAGATCAATGGCCTGAAGACGGAAAATTAAAACTTACAAACGCAGAAATTTTTCAATCCATTAATCCCATTTTCATAGTAATTCTAACACCTTTATTAATTGCTTTTTTTGCCTGGCGGGTAAGATCCGGAAAACCGATTTCTACAATGAGCAAATTCGGATGGGCATTAATTATATCT
>CAZCKF010000334.1:1718-2117 GCA_964499155.1 uncultured Chitinophagaceae bacterium | reverse complement strand
TGTAATGGTTTTTGCAGTTATGTCCGTTCCAAGTATTTACACGCATAAAACAAGTTGGCTTTGGTTACTCGGGACATATTTTGTTTTTACGATCAGCGAAATATGTCTGAGCCCCATTGGCTTATCGCTTGTATCTAAACTATCACCAGCACGTTTAACCTCATTGATGATGGGAGGCTGGTTCCTCTCGACATCTCTGGGTGGAAAAGTTGCAGGTGTGATGGCAAGTTTCTGGGACCAGATTCCCGACAAAAAAGTTTTCTTCGGAGTAATTACAGTAGCAGCCATACTCGGAGGACTGCTCATCTTTGCACGCATCCGTAAATTGAATGCAGTTGTGAAGGAAAAAACAGGTTACGTTTGATCTCACCTCAGTAATATTGCCTGCCATGTGGAAAA
>CAZCKF010000334.1:0-1708 GCA_964499155.1 uncultured Chitinophagaceae bacterium | reverse complement strand
CTATACTTTTTATTTTTTTCCGAAATGTGGGAACGCTTCGGCTATTACCTGATGATCGGAATTTTCACCCTGTACCTGAAAGATGTGAAAGAAGGTTTTGCAATGACCGAAGCAGAATCTGCTGATTTGTATGGAACATTCATCGCCCTAGTTTTCCTTACACCATTTCTCGGCGGCCTTCTCGCTGACAGATATTTCGGTTACCGAAAATCGATCATTGCAGGTGGACTGATGATGGGACTTGGCTATTGCCTGATGTCCGTTCACAACATCACCATGTTGTACATATCAATGACACTGGTGATATTCGGAAATGGTTTTTTCAAACCAAATATTTCAACGCTGCTTGGAAATGTTTATACAACGCCACAATACAACAGCCAGAAAGATGAAGGTTATAATATTTTTTACATGGGCATCAACATCGGGGCATTCATCTGTAATTTTTTTGGTGCTGCATTATATATTAAATACGGATGGGGCGCTGCCTTCCTCGCTGCCGGTGTGGGAATGATAATCGGTGTGATCATTTTTGTTGCAGGTACAAAACATTACAAAGCATTTGACATTAAAAAAGGAACGCGCGAAGGAGACATGAGCTTCACAAGAATTGTTTTATTAATCCTTGTTCCTTCTGTTGCTGCAGGTATAGTTGGATGGTTAATTCCAGGAGCCATTGTTGGTTCTGACTCAACGGACGCATTCATTTTCGCCTGTATCCCAGTTATTTATTTTTATTCCTCACTCTATTTTAAAGCAGATAAGAACGAAAAAAATCCCATTCTGGCCCTGCTTGCCATTTTCGCTGTGGTTGTAGCATTCTGGGCCGTATTCAAACAAAACGGATCTGCACTCAATACCTGGGCTGACAGGTATACAACTCGAGAAGTAAGTGGAGGCGTGCAAAAAGTATTTGACAAACTTATGTTTTCAGATACACTTGAATATAAAAAAGACAGCATTGCTGTGTATGATGAACAATTCAGGTTGCAGAAAGTGGATGGTGTGGTTCAAAAAGAATTTAATTACCATCCATATTTCAGAAATCTTGAAGAAGAACGTAAACCACAAGATGGTGGTGCAGTTAGTTTATGGGCCACAAATCTTAGCCAATCGATCAACCCTATGTGGGTGATCCTGTTGACGCCACTTATTATTGCATTCTTTACATTCTTACGAAAAAGAAATCGTGAACCATCGACGGCAACGAAGATTGCATTTGGATTATTCATTTCAGGGTTATCAGCTCTCGTAATGGTCGCTGCAGTTTATGCAACTAAAAATGGCGGAGAGAAAGCAAGTGTTCTTTGGTTATTCGCGAGCTATGGTGTGATCACCATTGGAGAATTGCTTTTAAGTCCGATGGGATTGTCACTTGTATCCAAATTAAGTCCGGTGCGAATCACTTCTTTGATGATGGGAGGTTGGTTCCTTGCAACTTCGATTGGAAATAAACTATCAGGCGTGCTTGCATCATTGTGGGATCAATACGACAACAAGGCCAATTTCTTCTGGACAAATTTTGCATTGCTGCTTGCTGCTGCGGGTTTATGTTTTTTGATGTTGAGGTGGTTGAATCGAGTGATGCGGGAGGCGGGAGTGAAGTAGAAGGCTGTTAGCTTTTGGCTTTTGCCCGCCCGGCTGACGCCAGTCGGACGGGGCTTTTGGAGACAATGAAGAGGCCCTACTTTAATACAGTGCTCCTTTA
>CAZCKF010000333.1:0-4429 GCA_964499155.1 uncultured Chitinophagaceae bacterium | reverse complement strand
TATTATTAATAGGTTCATTAATTTATTCGTTTTACCGTTATCGGATCAGGCAAATGGTGCATTTGCAACAGGTGCGGAATACAATTGCAACAGATCTGCATGATGATATTGGTTCGGCGCTAACCAATATCAGCATACTTGCAGAACTAAGTCATAAAAATAACCAGCGAAATGTCTTTGCTGAAAATTTGCCAGGCCGCATTTCCGAAGAATCAACATTGGCACAACAAGCCCTGGATGATATTATCTGGAGTGTGAATAGCAATAATGACAACTTAAATCAGACAATGGCCCGGATGCGCAGATATACAGCCGAAGTTTTTGAGGCGGTCGGTATTGATTTTATCATCGATTTTGCTAACACTCCCGGCGATGTCAAACTAAATATGGAGCAGAGAAAGGATATCTATCTCGCATTTAAGGAATGCCTGAATAATATTATCAAACACTCGGCAGCAAAGAATGCATTAATAAAAATTGATGTAGAGAAAAATACATTTCATTTAATAATTAAAGATGATGGTAATGGTTTTAATCCATTAGAGGAAACAGATCGGAATGGTCTGAAGAATATCAAAACCCGAGTTGTACGCTGGAATGGGAAGATTAATTTCATCTCTTCACCCGGTGAGGGAACTGTTGTGGAATTCAAGCTTCCCTTGGCACCACCTAAATAAGTGATAAAGGAAAATAAAACCAAAACCTATATTGCATAACATGGCTGTACGAATTGCTATATTTGAGGATAACGATAAACTACGTGAATCGCTGGCGTTTCTCATCAGTTGTACCCCCGGCTATGAAATAACCGGCCACTATAGCAATTGCAATGAAACAGCATCTATTATAAAAAAAACGAATCCTGATGTAGTGCTGATGGACATCGATATGCCTGGATATAACGGGATTAAAGGTGTAGAGATCATCAAAGAAGAGCGACCCGAGACATCGATAATCATGTATACGGTTTTTGAAGATGATGAGAAACTGTTTCAATGTTTGTGCGCAGGTGCAAATGGCTATCTGCTAAAAAAAACGCATCCTGCCAAGCTTATTGAAGCCATACAGGAAGTATTGGAAGGAGGCGCACCAATGTCTCCTATCATTGCAAAAAAGGTATTGAACAGTTTTCAGCAACTGAAACCGAATGACTACCAGTTAACAGCGAGAGAAAAGGAAGTATTGCAACTTTTAAACAAAGGTTACAGTACAAAAATGATCGCATCAGAATTACACATTGCTTTTGATACAGCGAATTCCCATCTGAAAAATATCTATAACAAGCTGCATGTTAATTGCGGCAAAGAAGCAATGGCAAAGGCATTTAAGGAACGCATTGTGTGAGCTGCCATTAATCACCATAACAAGGGATTGTCTTGCATTCATGATATCGCAAATTTTGAGATTTCCTCTCATAACTATCTGCGAACATGAAAAAGCTCAACTTCATCAAGTACTGTTTGTTTACCTCATTCTTATTAGTCAGCAGCGTTAGAACGATTTCTCAGATTGCTGTGAATTCGGATGGTTCACTTCCACATGCCAGTGCCATGTTCGAAGTGAAAAGCACAACAAAAGGATTGCTTGCACCCAGAATGACACAGGTGCAAAGAGATGCGATTGCAACACCCGCAGCTGGTCTTTTAATTTATCAAACTGATGGAACGTCTGGTTATTATGTTTATAATGGAACAAGTTGGTCTCCTCTTGCCGGAGCAGGTACAAGCAAATGGGTATTCAATGGTAGCCATATATATAACAGCAACCCCGGACATGTAGGAATCGGGACTTCGACACCTAACTCAGGCCTTGAACTGAGAGGAACCGGGAGTATGCCACAGATGAGAATTACAGATGCAGTATCCGGCAACAGTCTGGTGCTTCAGGGTGGAGCTGGTGAAAACCTGAAGGTCACAGGTTATCATTATGGAACCTTTACACCACGACCACTTTATTTAAGTACTGATGGTGCAAACACATATATGAATCCGAATGGCGGGTTCGTGGGAATTGGGACAACCACACCTGCAAATAAACTCACCGTTTTCTCAGATTGGTATGGTATCGAACATACGGATGGTATCGTGAGATTAAGTTCATTTCTAAATTCTACAGGAGGTTGGCTTGGCACGCTTAGCAATCATTCGCTGCATTTTTTCACCAACGATGGTGGACAACAAATGACAATTACGCCAGGTGGCCTGGTTGGAATCGGTACAACAACTCCAACCGGAGGTTACCGTCTTGATGTTGCAGGACCTGTAAAAAGTTTTGGAAACACGACACATTTTGTAGCACAAACAACAGGCGGTACAAATTCATGGGCGAGATATTATATGCGCTCCAACAGCCAGAGCTGGTTCATAGGCACATCTGAAAATTTTATCGGAAATCAATTTTATATCGCTGATGAAACATTTGGCCACACTCGTTTCAGTATCCAGCCAAATAACGGTTTGATCTGGATGACCGGATCAGTGGGTATCAATACAAATAATACCGCGGGTTATGCGCTTGCAGTGAATGGGAATATTCGTTCAAAAGAAGTGGTAGTAGAATCAGGTTGGGCAGATTATGTTTTCGAAAAAGAATATAAGCTGATGACACTCGATGAATTGAAAATTTTCATTCAAAAAAATAAACATCTCCCGAATATTCCATCAGCCAAAGAAGTGAGTGAAAATGGATTGCAGGTGGGTAATATGCAACGTATGATGATGGAAAAAATAGAAGAGCTCACACTGTACATCCTCGAGTTGAAAAAAGAAATCGATCAACTCCGCTCGGAGAAAAAATAACTGTAACCCAACATAACGATTGAATGATGAAAAGAACAATCTACCCGTTATTCATTATTTTAATTATTTTTTGCTGGGTGCCAGTAACAGCGCAGCTCACCATTTCTGTGGAATTGCGTGACCGACTTGTGAATAAAAGAAAGTTCACAGACATCATGGCCGAGGTGGATCAATATTATCGATCACGCAATTATCTAACGGATCCAAAACTTTACAGTGAATACAAAAAATGGAAGCGGTGGGCGTGGTTTGCTTCAAGGCATCTGAATGAAAACGGGGAAGTAGATTACAAGACAGAATATATTCACAATGTTGTGAAACAGTTGGATCAAAATCCTGGTGCCCGTGTCGAATCCATGGCTGGTCAATGGAGTTTTGTCGGACCATCTTCTACAACGTGGGCGATCAACAGGGGCAGCCGCGGTCTTGGCCGAGTAGACAGACTCGCTTTTCATCCAACCGATCCGCTTGTAATTGTTGCGGGGACGCCTGCCGGGGGATTATTCAGAACCAATAATGGAGGAGTGCTGTGGTTTTCAATTTCTTCAAATGTTCCAAACTGCGGAATCAGTGGATTAGTGATTGGAGCAGAACAAACAAATGGAAATGTAATTTATCTCCTTACTGGAGATGGCGATAGTAACACTGGTGGATTTGTAGAAAGTTACCTGTATATACGAAGAAGCATCGGCGTGCTTTATACCAATGACGGCGGAACCAACTGGACCAGGCTTGGCAACTCGGGAACTGTTCTTGCCGGTCGCGCGTGTTATAAATTGATCCAGTTGCGAACACAACACAATGTTTTGATGGCCGCGACTGATAATGGTGTTTACCGATCAAATGACTGGGGACAAACCTGGGTGCAGGCCGCGCTAGCAGGTAATACTGTTTGGGACCTTGAACAACACCCAACCAACAGCAACATCGTTTATGCTGCATTGAGTGGTAGTGTACGGAAATCCACAGATGGCGGAGCAACATTTCCCGGCACCTTCAATGCGGCCGGCAGCGGGAATCGTTCGGCGCTTGCTGTAACCAATGTGAATCCAAATGAAGTTTATTTCCTGCAGGCAAGTTCAGGTTACAACAATATTTATCGCTCTACCAATAGTGGTGACAATTATACTTCCATCAACACAACAGATCTGATAACAGGACAGTATCAGTATAATTGTTCATTCGCTGTAAGTCATGCTAACGCAAACAATATGGTGGTGGGTGGTATTGGTATTTTTCGCTCAACTGATAATGGAAACACTTTCCCGGATCAGACAACCGGTTCAATTAATAACACGCCACCAACCTCGAGATACGTACATCCTGATATACATGATCTGGCTTATAATCCACTGAATGCAGCAAATGGAGTGGTATATGCGGCAACTGATGGAGGTGTGTACATCAGTTTTGATAACGGCTTAAATTGGTTTGATCGCTCTGATGGCCTTGCCAGCACACAATACTATCACATGGATGGATTCAATGGAACGGCGAATTTATTTATTGGAGGTGCGCAGGACAATGGAACTGCATTTACAACAGGTGTCGGTACAATGAATTACTGCGGGTCAGGTGATGGCTTTGCAGTAGATTTTGTGTGCAATGACAACAACATTTTTTATATGGTG
>CAZCKF010000332.1:0-4433 GCA_964499155.1 uncultured Chitinophagaceae bacterium | reverse complement strand
CATCTTTCACTGACCGTATTAGCCGTTCAGAAAATGAATTTCGCAATATGGGTTCAATGTTGAGCTTTAAACACCTGTTCCCTAAAGCAGGTAATGAGTTCACAACTGATATAACTTATAATAAGGGTAAAAACGAAAACACCAATCGTACAAACGCAACGTATTATAAAGGTTCACAAATTGACAGAACATTTGCACAGCGCCAGGATGGAAAAGGTGAAAATACAAACCTCGTGTTCCAGGCTGATTATGCAAACCCCATTTCACAAAATTCAAAATTTGAGATTGGTGCGAGAACAAATATCAGGAAAGTAACGAGCGAAAACCTGTTCTATCTTATTTCAGAAACAGGTCAGGAAACTTACAGTCCGGAACTCTCAGTACGCTACAACAGCCGCGATCAGGTGTATGCAGCTTACAGTACATTCTCCAACAGGATAAAAAATTTCGGTTACCAGCTTGGATTGCGTGTTGAAAGTTCTCAATATACAGGAACACTTCTTGGTGTAACACCAGATAAAGACCAGGATTTTGAAATTGATTTTCCTATCAGCTTCTTCCCAAGTGCATTTCTTACACAAAAGATCAATGACAATAACGAATTGCAGTTGAATTATTCGAGAAGGATCAACAGGCCGAATTTCTGGCAGTTGATGCCGTTTACTGATTATTCAGATTCACTGAATTTAAGTCGTGGAAATCCTGGATTAAATCCTGAGTTTACCAACTCCCTTGAGTTGTCGTACATGAAGATTTTTAAGAACAGGGATAATTTCCTCGCATCTGTTTATTTCAAACACACGAATGATCTGATAACAAGGTTCCAGACTCGTGAAGTGAATCCATTATCTGGAAAGAATGTGCTTGTAAATTCTTTCATTAATGCAAACTCAAGTTATGTAACAGGTCTTGAGCTTGTGAGCAGGAATAAAATTGCAAAGTGGTGGGATCTGAATACAAACTTTAATTTATTCACTTCGAAAATTGATATCGAAGATCCGCAACAAACAGAGCAGGATCAATTTGCAAGCTGGTTCTTTAAGGTCAACAACAGTTTCCGTTTTCCAAATAATTTAAGCTTCCAGCTATCCGGAGATTACCAATCCAAAACTGTACTTCCACCAGGTGGTAGCGGCGGTGGCGGTGGACGAGGTGGCCCTGGCGGAGGAGGATTTGGTGGTTTTGGCGGAGGTGGTTCAGCACAGGGATACAACAAACCGAACTATGGTGTTGACTTCGGAGTTCGTTATGAATTCATGAAAGAACGTATGGCTTCAATTTCTCTGAATGTGAATGATGTATTCAGAACAAAACAGTTCCGCTCACATTCTGAATCTCCTTTCTTCATACAGGATGTTTCAAGACGCCGTGATCCGCAGGTTGTACGCCTGAACTTCAACTGGAGGTTTGGTAAATTTGATGCATCATTGTTCAAGAGAAGGAATAACAGGGAGCCTGGTGATGGTGGTGTGGAAGGACAAATGAACCTGTAAGCGCTAATTAACGTTAAGAGTTTTGGTTTAAATGATACTTCATTAAAGAATGGACTGTAAAGAGTCCATTCTTTTTTATTTTAGCTGATTGTCAAACACAGCTTCAAAGAAAATATATTTTACAGTAACCAATGATCTTAGTTATGACCAGAGGATGCATCGCATTTGCGGGTCGCTGGCGGAACATGGATATGATGTGGTGCTTGTGGGAAGGAAAATGAAAAATTCACGGCCATTGCCGGAGTTTCGATTCAGCACAAAAAGAATTAATTGCCTTTTCCAGCGCGGAAAGGCTTTTTATTTTGAATACAACCTTCGATTGTTTTTTTATTTGATGGGAAAACAAATGGATGCCATCTGCAGCATCGATCTTGATACCATCATACCTGGCCTTTGGAATTCGAAGCTAAAGCGCATTCCTCGTGTTTATGATGCACATGAACTTTTTACTGAATTGAAGGAAGTGATCTCAAGACCTGTAATTCACAGAACATGGAGAACGATTGAAAAATATGCAGTGCCTCAATTCAAACTCGGGTATACGGTGAGTAATGGCATTGCTGCAGAATTTGCAAAAAGATACAACGTTCAATATGCTACTATCAGGAATGTACCAGTTCTAAAAGAAATCAAAAACAACAAATCCGAAGATTTTATTCTTTACCAGGGTTGGGTGAACGAGGCACGTGGACTTGAATACCTCATCCCTGCGATGAAAAATATTGATTGCAAACTTGTGATCTGTGGTGACGGAAATTTTATGGAACAATTAAAAGAGCTTATCAAAAAAAATCAGGTTGGAGATAAAATTGAATTAAAGGGAATGTTATCACCAGAAGAATTATGGAGCTGGACCTGCCGTGCAAAAATTGGTGTTGCCTTTCCTGAAAGTCAAGGACTGAATCAATATCTCGCACTTCCCAATAAATTCTTCGATTACATGCATGCTGGTGTTCCACAGGTTACAGTTAACTACCCGGAATACAAACAAGTGAACTCACAATTCGATGTAGCATTGTTGGTTGAAAACACCCAGCCAGAAACTATTACTGAAGCCGTCAATCGCCTATTGTATGACCATGTGCTTCACGAAAAACTGAAACAGAATTGTTTGCTTGCCAGAGAAGTTTTTCAGTGGAAAAATGAAGAGACGAAGTTGTTGAAGTTCTGGAAGGGAATATTATGATTTGAAAATTTGAAGATTTGAAGATTCTTTAGATCTATCAATTCTTTTTTTAATCAAAGTATAATTACTTCAATCTCATTTTTCTTATCAAAGAAAATGTTCAACAGATACGACCTGCCAGAAAAAAATAGAAATCTACGTCTTAATAAATTTTCAAATCATCAAATTCTCAAATTGACCTACCCTATTCCATCGTTATTGAAGCATTATCAATCATTTTCCCCCTCTCTGTTTTCACCATTCTCGCAGGGAATTTTTGAATAACAATATAATCGTGCGTAGCCATTACTACTGTCGTTCCAAAATCGCGTGCAATGTGCATGAGAAGATTCATGATCTCATCTGAAGTTTCAGGATCGAGATTTCCTGTAGGTTCGTCGGCAAGAATAAGTTTAGGAGAATTAAGAAGGGCCCGTGCAATGTCAACGCGTTGTTGCTCGCCACCACTTAGTTCATATGGAAATTTAAATCCTTTGGACCGAAGGCCAACTTTGTCAAGTACGTCAGCAATTTTTTCATCCATCAACTTTTCATCTTTCCAACCAGTAGCCTTTAAAACAAATTTGAGATTGTTGTTGACGTTGCGGTCAGTCAGTAATTGAAAATCCTGAAAGACGACACCAAGAGTTCTGCGCAGGTAGGGAACTTTTTTCCAGTCAAGTTCGCGAAGATTGAAACCTGCCACCATACCGTGACCTTCTTTCATCGGCAATTCACCATAGATCGTTTTAAGCAAACTCGATTTCCCAGTTCCTGTTTTACCAACGAGGTACACAAATTCGCCCTTGTTCACCTGCAGGTTCACATCCTGCAACACCAGATTTCCGCCCTGATAAATATTTACGTGCCTTAGATCTATGATCGGTTCTGCCATTATGAAAGTTGTGATTGCAAAATAAGACAGGATGGGTATACCATCAAAAAACAAGCTGTTGACCGTCAGTGGTTATCAGCAATTCTTTTCCACTTCCCCCCTCTACCCTGCCGATGATTGCTGCCTGGATATTAAATTCATTGGCAAGTGATATTATTGAACCTGCGATTCGCGGATCAACATATAATTCCATCCTGCAACCCATATTAAAAACCTGGTACATTTCTCTTGCATCGGCACCGCTTGCTTCCTGAATTATGCGAAAAATTTCCGGAGGTGAAAATAAATTGTCTTTTATCACCCTGACCCCATCAGGTAAATAATGAAGACATTTTGTTTGTCCCCCACCACTGCAATGGATCATACCGTGTATGCCGTGGAAATATTCATCAAATATTTTTTTTACCAGAGGTGCGAATGTGCGTGTGGGAGATAACAATAATTTTCCAACCTGCATGCTCGATCCATCAGTAACTACTATTTCGTCTGTTAATCCGTGACGACCGATATAAACCACATCCTGATCAAGTTGGTCATCATATGTTTCGTGGTGATGCGCATATTCTTTCTGCAATGTATCGTGCCTGGCACTTGTCAGGCCATTGCTTCCGATACCACTGTTGTATTCATTTTCATAACGGGCTTTTCCAAAACCAGCGAGTCCAACAATTACATCTCCGGGAGAAATCAGTTGATTGGTGATCAACTCAGATTTTTTCCATCGAGCAGCCATGGTTCCATTCACTGCAATTGTTCTTACAACATCACCAACATCCGCTGTTTCTCCACCGAGATAATGAATGTTGACACCATAATCACGCATGGTATCAAAAAACTCCTGGCTTGCATCAATTAATTCATTGAGCACTTCGCCTGGTAT
>CAZCKF010000331.1:4053-4440 GCA_964499155.1 uncultured Chitinophagaceae bacterium | reverse complement strand
AGCAGGAGGTACGAAAAAAATTCATGCAACAAAGAAAGCAACTGACATCTTCAGATCGGATGAAAATGGACGATCTGATTCTTATCGGGTTGCAGAAAGTGAATCTTCCATTTCTTCAATACGTACTTTCCTATTGGCCGATGGAAGAAAAGCATGAGATCAACACACATATTGTAACAGATTATTTTTCATTTAGAAACCCGGGGCTCCAGGTATGCTACCCTCAAACTGATTTTACAAAATTATCCATGCAGGCAATTATTCCGAAAGACGAATCATCGTTTGAAAAAAATGAGTATGGAATTTTTGAACCTGTCGAAGGAAGAAAAGTATCAGCAGGCAGCCTTGACCTGGTTATTGTTCCCCTGCTTGCATGTGATCAAAAAG
>CAZCKF010000331.1:0-4043 GCA_964499155.1 uncultured Chitinophagaceae bacterium | reverse complement strand
CAGCGTGTGGGGTTTGGAAAAGGGTTTTATGACCGCTATCTCAAACAATGCAATGCAGAATGCATCATGCTTGGATTATCCTATTTTGAACCTGTCGATGTAATAGAAGATGCAGATCAATTTGACGTACCTTTAAATCTTTGTATTACACCGCAAAAAGCCTATGTTTTCTAACTGGTTTTTAAAATCCTTTCGCATCCTTCTATTTCCTTTCGCAATTATTTATGGTTTGATAGTTACAATCCGGAAATGGCTGTACGATAAAAAATTTTTTTCATCTTCTTCATTCGGGCTTCCATTGATATGTGTTGGCAATCTTGCTGTGGGCGGCACAGGTAAATCACCGATGGTGGAATACATGGTTACCATTCTTAAGGATCGATTTCGTGTTGCCACACTTAGTCGCGGATATAAACGAAAAACAAAAGGGTATTCACTGGCCAATGAACGATCTACTGCGTTGGACATTGGTGACGAGCCCATGCAGTTCCACAGGAAATTTCCGGATGTTCCTGTTGCTGTTGGTGAGGAGAGGCTGGTGGCCATTCCTCAGTTACTGCATGATCATCCTGATACGGAAGTAATTATCCTGGATGATGCATTTCAGCACAGGGCAATAAAGGCGGGTTTAAATATATTGCTCACGGAATATGGAAATTTATTTACGCGGGATTTCTTTTTGCCAACCGGGGATCTGCGTGACACAGTATCCAGTTATAAACGCGCGGAAATTATTGTCGTGACAAAATGCAAGCCTGATCTTTCAGATGATGAAAAGGTGCGCATTGCCCGCGAGATCAATCCATTAAAACATCAGCACCTTTTTTTTACAACAATCGATTATGGTATTCCTTACCATATTTTTTCACACAAATTCCAGGTGCTTCATGAAAATGCTGAAGTATTGCTTGTAAGTGGAATTGCCAATCCGCGCCCAATAAAAAAAATGCTGGAAGATCGCGTTGCTGCATACCACATGTTGCAATATGCGGATCACCATATTTTCACTATTGATGACTTAAAGGACATTCAAAACAGGTTTGAAGAAATGGACGGTGATCATAAAATGATTCTAACCACGGAAAAAGATGCAATGCGCCTGCTAAAGTTTGAAAATGAGATAAATGGCACGCCTTTTTATGTGATGCCGATCGAACACAGATTCCTTTTTAATGAGGGTCATGTGTTCAACAACTTAGTGTTTAACTTCATTCAGGATTATAAACCAATTAAACAGGAGAATGGGAAGAAAGAATACGAAAAAAAAGAAAACCAGGAAACACACCCATGATAAAGGATTAAAAGGACGGTTGGATGTAACGCGCTCAGGAATGGGCTTTGTTTCAGTGGAGGGTTATGAGACCGATATTTTGATCAGGCCATCAGATTTTAATACAGCTCTGCATGGAGATACAGTAAGAGTGCAGGTTAACGATTCCAACAAAAGGGGACGTCTTCAGGGAGCTGTAACAGAAGTGTTGCAAAGAAAGCAAACTGAATTTATTGGCAAACTGCAAATGAATAATGGTTTTGCATTTTTTATTGCAGATCAGGATAAACCAATGCCCGATGTATTTATACCACAGTCGAACTTTAATGGTGCAAAAGACAATGACCGTGTTGTGGTAAGAATTGTCGATTGGGAAAATGGAGGCAAGCGCCCACTTGGTGAAGTAGCCAATGTGCTTGATGAAGAAGATACCAATGATGCTGCAATGAAAGAGATCCTGCTGGAAAATGGATTTCCACTCGCATTTTCTGATGATGCACTTGAAGAAGCAGCGCGTATACCTGATGAAATTCCGCAATCTGAAATAGATAAGCGAAAGGATATGCGTGGTATTCTCACATTTACCATTGATCCGGTAGATGCTAAGGATTTTGATGATGCATTATCTATCCGTCATTTGGATAACGGCAACTACGAGATCGGGGTCCACATCGCGGATGTAAGTTATTACGTACATGAAGACACGGAACTGGATACCGCAGCTTATGAAAAAGCAACTTCGGTGTATTTGCCTGATCGTGTTAACCCCATGTTGCCCGAGCATATTTCAAATGTGTTATGCTCTTTGCGTCCCAAGGAAGACAAGCTCACTTTTTCTGCGATCTTTCAAATGACACCAAAGGGTGTTGTTAAGCATTACTGGCTTGGCAGAACAGTAATACATTCCGATCATAGGTTTACTTACGAGGAAGTTCAGGAAATAATCGATAAAAAAACTGGATTATACCTGGACGAAATCCTTTTGCTCAACAACCTCGCACAAAGATTGCGCAAGGAACGATTCGATAATGGCGCCATCAATTTTTCATCAACTGAGGTCCGATTCAAACTGGATGAAAAGAAAAAACCAGTGGGCATTATTGTAAAAGAAAGTCTTGAATCGCATCAACTCATTGAAGAATTCATGTTGCTTGCAAACCGGTATGTTGCAACCAACCTTGCAAAATATAAAGTGAACAAAAAGCCGGTACCATTTCCTTATCGTGTACATGATAATCCTGATGAAGAGAAATTGCTTCCGTTCATGGCATTTGCAAAAAAATTCGGCCACAAATTCGATACTTCTTCACCTGAAGCCATTGCAGCATCATTTAATGAAATGCTTGTGGCTGCACATGGAAAGCCTGAACAACATGTTCTGGAACAACTCGGAATCCGCACCATGGCAAAGGCAGTCTATGCAACTGAAAACATTGGACACTATGGATTAGGGTTTGAAAATTATTGTCATTTCACTTCTCCCATCAGGAGATATCCAGATATTCTTGTTCATCGCGTACTTGAGCAGGCACTCGCTAACAACCTGAAGGTTGATAAAAAAATGGATCAGAAATGTAAACATTGCAGCGAGCGAGAACGTGCGGCAATGGATGCAGAACGAGCTGCCAATAAATACAAGCAGGTAGAATACATGTCGCAATTTTTGGGTGAAGAATTCAATGGTGTTATCAGTGGAGTCGCCGCATTTGGATTTTGGGTGGAAACAGTAGATCACAAATGCGAAGGTCTTGTTAGTTTGAATAGCCTTTTGGATTACGATGATTTCAGATTAGTGCAGGAAGACTATATGCTTGTTGGAAGCAGAAGCGGTAAAAAATTCAGAATGGGAGATAAGGTTCGGATTAAAGTTGTGGCCGCAAACCTTGTAAAGCGTCAGCTCGATTACGAATGGGTGATCGCTTCGGTTTTGAGTGAGGACGGAGAAGAAAGTGTAGAGGAAAAGCATGATCACCAAAAAAAATCAAAAAAGAAAAAGCACAAATAATTCATGCAATCATTTGAAGAGCTGTCGCAGAAGTTCACAAAGTATTTTGATGTCCCGCATTTTCCTCAACAACCTTCTGCATTGTATGAGCCTGCCAGTTATTTTCTTCAACTCGGTAAGACCTATTTTGTGCCTCATGGGCAATGAATTATTTGATGACATTAAACCAGATGCATGGCATGTGGCAAATGCGATTGAACTTTTTCACAATTTCACGCTCATTCATGATGATATCATGGATAAGGCGCCTTTGCGCAGGGGAAAAGAAACTGTGCATGTAAAATATGGTGACAGTACCGCCCTGTTGGCGGGGGATGTTATGCTTGTTGCTGCTTATGAACAGTTAAACAAGATCGACATCTCCTATTCAAAACGAATTATATCCGTATTTAATCGAACTGCAAGGGAAGTGTGTGAAGGTCAGCAGATGGATATGCTTTTTGAAAAACAAAATGGGATTTCATTGGATGATTATGTTTCCATGATCGGTTTAAAAACTTCGGTATTGCTTGCAGCAAGCCTGCAACTTGGGGCCATACTCGGTGGGGCGGGAGAAAGAAATCAGCAATTGATATATGAGTTTGGTAAAAAGCTCGGCATCGCATTTCAAATACAGGATGATTATCTCGACGCATTTGGTGATCCAAAAAAATTCGGAAAACAAACCGGTGGTGATATCAGGGTTAATAAAAAAACATTCCTGATGGTGGCTGCTGAAGAACATTGCACACCGGCTCAGAAAAAAGAACTTGTTTCACTTGAAAATGA
>CAZCKF010000330.1:0-4440 GCA_964499155.1 uncultured Chitinophagaceae bacterium | reverse complement strand
TCCTTGTTACAGGCGGTTGCGGATATATCGGCTCACACACTGTTGTTGACCTGATCGAAAATGGTTTCGATGTGATCTCGGCTGATAATAATTCCCGTTCCAATCCAATCATTCTTGAAGGAGTTAAAAAAATTACAGGAGTTCAGGTAAAAAATTACAAAGTTGACCTGTGCAATTATGATGATACCTGTGCAATTTTCCAGGAGAATGAAGACATAACCGGAATCATTCATTTTGCTGCTTACAAATCTGTGGGCGAATCTGTTCAGAAGCCATTGATGTATTTCGAAAACAATCTCGTTTCGCTGATCAACCTGCTGAAGTGTACTAAAGATTTTAAAATTCCCTGGTTTGTATTCTCCTCATCATGTACTGTATATGGAAATCCAGATGAAATTCCGGTAACAGAACAAACCCCGCAAAAACGAGCCGAATCACCCTATGGACTTACCAAACAAATGGGTGAACAGATCGTCACAGAATTTTCAAAATCAAGTCGCACCAATTGTATCCTTTTGCGATATTTCAATCCTGTTGGTGCACATGAATCAAATAAAATTGGAGAATTACCTGTTGGAAAACCAGAGAATCTCGTTCCCGTCATTACGCAAACTGCCATTGGAAAAATTCCAAAAATGATGGTGTATGGTAATGATTATCCCACGCGCGACGGATCTTGTTTGCGTGATTACCTGCATGTAATGGATCTTTCGCATGCACATACGCTTGCACTGAAATATCTCCGTGATAGCAAAAACAAAACAGCATGCGAAGTTTTCAATCTCGGGACAGGTAACGGCATTACAGTATTGGAAGCAATAAAGGCATTTGAAAAAGTAAGCGGCGTTTCATTGAATTACGAAATCGGTCCGCGCAGATCAGGTGATGTTGTTGCGATTTATGCAAACAATGATCTCGCTCGAAATGAACTTGGCTGGGTACCAAAATTTGGTATTGAAGACATGATGTCCACAGCATGGAAATGGGAACAGCGATTGAAAACAGATGAAAAAGTATTTAACAGACCTGCGGAGTTGAATTGATCCTCGCTAAGTAAGTATCTCCTAAATTTTGATCTTTAGTTTTACGCATCTGCATTGCGGGAAAAATGCAATGGGCAATTAGCAACTGGCAAAGCTACTTAGGTAATTGGAGAATTACGAAAACTGAACTTGATTTTACATATTCATAATCTCGATTTTTCAAGTACTGTGTGTATCAAAGCAATCCCTTCGAATTGAAAGCAATGACCTTCATTTAAACCATTAACTGCTTAAGGAAACCTCCAACCATTCCAACCGTTCAAACCTTTCCAACCTTTCCAACAATTCCAACCAACTCTCTTACATTTGCGCCCATGCTGAAAGAGATAAAATCAACGGGTCAAAAAGATACGCGCAGCGGCTTTGGAGATGGTATTGTTGAAGCGGCGCGTTCGAATCCAAATATTGTTGCACTGACGGCGGATCTGGCAGGTTCATTAAAGCTGAACCAGTTCATGAAAGAATTTCCAGAACGTTTTTTCCAGGTTGGAATTGCAGAGGCAAACATGATGGGAATTGCTGCCGGAATGACGATCGGGGGAAAAATTCCATACACAACAACCTTTGCCAATTTCTCAACAGGAAGAGTGTATGACCAGATCAGGCAAAGCATTGCATATTCAGGAAAGAATGTAAAGATCTGCGCATCGCATGCAGGTCTTACCCTTGGTGAAGATGGTGCAACACACCAGATACTGGAAGATATTGGTTTGATGAAAATGCTTCCTGGTATGACAGTAATTGTTCCATGTGATTACAACCAAACAAAAGCGGCAACGATTGCCATTTCAGAATATATCGGTCCCGTATACCTGCGATTTGGCAGACCAGCATGGCCAATTTTTACGCAGCCCAGCGATCCTTTCATCATAGGAAAGGCGCAGCAATTTTCTGAAGGCACTGACGTCAGCATTTTTGCATGTGGTCATATGGTGTGGAATGCAATACAGGCAGGCATTGCACTTGAAGAAAAAGGGATTAGCGCAGAGGTCATTAATATTCATACGATCAAACCCATAGATGAAGTAGCCATTTTGAATTCACTCCGAAAAACAAAATGTGCTGTAACAGTCGAGGAGCACAATGTGATTGGTGGACTCGGCGATGCAGTTGCACAGGTTGCAGCAAGACATTTACCAACACCGATTGAATATGTTGGAACGAAGGACACATTCGGTGAAAGCGGAACGCCAACTCAATTACTTAAAAAATACGGACTTGATGTTCCGGATCTTCTCGAAGCTGCTGCGCGCGTGATGGCGAGAAAAGGAAAATGACTTTTGATTTCTAATTTCTGATTTCTTACACTCTTTTCGTGCATGTATGATTCAGCATTTATTCATGTATGGAGTTGTTGAAGCTTAACTCTTGAGACTTATTTCTTCATTGGATATTGGACATTGGACATTAAAATCGGTTTCTGGTTTCTTGTTTCTTGTTTCTCGTTGTTCTCCTCACTTCAAATTCTTTTATTGAATTCGCTTAATTAATCCTGATTCTTTTTTGCCCGAGGCTTTATTGGACATTCTGCATTTAGTCCTGACGCTTAAATCCTGTATTTTCGGCTTCTCGTATATACACTTATGGTTGTTACAAAAAGTGATGCGGAATTACTTTCCGAGTTCAAACAGGCTGAAACAAAAGAAAGGGCCTTTACCGCCATTATTAAAAAATACCAGGAGAAATTATACTGGCATGTGCGCAGGATGGTTGTTGAACATGAAGATGCAAATGATGTACTTCAAAATGTCTTCATCAGGGTGTGGAACGGACTTGAAAATTTCAGGGAAGATTCGCAGCTCTATACCTGGCTTTACAGGATCGCGACAAATGAATCACTGACCTATATTGAACAGCAAAAAAAGAAGTCGTCTGTATCACTTGATGTTGAGGAAAATGGGCTGGAAAATAAGGTGAGAGCTGACCAGCATTTTGATGCGAATAAATTGGAGTGGAAATTACAGTTGGCCATCCAACAGTTACCTGAAAAGCAAAGAGTTGTATTTGCATTGAGATATTATGATGAAATGCCATATGAGGAGATGAGCAGGGTGTTGGACACCAGTGAAGGAGCCCTGAAGGCCAGCTATCATCATGCAGTTAAAAAAATAGAGGATTACATTAGAAATCATTAAACTTTAACCCCCTGTTTGTGTCTTAAAGACGTAAAAATGACAGGTAAGAATCACATACAAGCTGAATTGAATGTTTTGGGCAGCGATCTCATCCATTATCCCGAACCACCTTTCGTGGTTCCAGAGGGATATTTTGATGGTTTCGCAGCCTCTGTTTTACAGCGCATTGCATCAGAATCAACGACATTACCCCAAAATATAAATACCCCGTACACCGTACCAAATGGATATTTTGATTCGCTTCCCATGCTGATTATGGAGAGAGTGAAAATGGATTCTTTTGCGGATGATCCGCAAAAAGAAATTGCAGCCATCGGGCCGTTGCTAACCGGAATCGGCAAGAAAACACCTTATTCCGTACCGGCAGGTTATTTTGATAACCTGCAGCCGGTTCCCATACAAGCAGAAAAATCTTCTGTCAAAGTGGTTCGAATGGGAGCAAGGAAATGGATGCATTATGCTGCTGCTGCAATAGTTACAGGGATTATCGCATTGTCCGGATGGTTTCATTTTAACCAGGGAAGTCCCATAGACCCTGCACAGGATCCGCAGGAGTGGGTGGCAAGTAAATTGAAGAATGTACCAAGTAACGAAATAGATAATTTTATTCAATACTCAGATGCTGGTTTGTCTACTACAGAAACGGCAAATACAGTACAACCAGAAGTGGAAGTAAAGGATTTATTAAAAGATATTTCTGACAGTGAGCTGCAGGAGTTTGTGGAAGAAACGGAAGCTGTGCTTGCAGAGGAAACAATATTTTTGAATTAACAATGAAACGGATTTTAATCATATTGACAACATTCATTTTCGCCTCATTGTGTGCAGTTGCACAGGATGATAATGAGGGCAGTGAAAAGATCCGTGAAAGGATGAAAGAATTCATTCAACGCCGTATGCATCTTTCAAAGGCAGAGGCAGAAAGATTTAGTCCCGTTTTTATCCGTTATTTCCGTGAATGGCGGCAAACAGTGAATGCAAACCGCCAGGACAAGTTAATACTTCAACAAAAGATCGTCGAGCTCCGACTCCGCTACAGGCAAGAGTTTCGTGAGATTGTTGGCGAAAGAAGAAGCAATGAAGTATACCAGCACCAGGAAGTATTTATGCGCGAACTACGCGATTTACAACAACAACGTATGCGGCAACGTGAGACCAAACAACCCAACAAAAAATTGAGGTCACTATTGCAGTAAGTGATTTTTCTTATATCTTTGAACTTGGTGTTTTTCATAGGTTAGCAACGGCCGGCTCTTTCCAGG
>CAZCKF010000329.1:2234-4443 GCA_964499155.1 uncultured Chitinophagaceae bacterium | reverse complement strand
AAAATGCAACTGCAGAAGAGCTTGATAGTTTGACTGGTCTGATTGTTACCAAATTGAACTTTTATGCATTACAGGTTGACACCATAAAACGACAGGAATTAAAAAATAAAAGATTGTTGTTTGAAAAAACCCGGCTTGCTTTTGTTGAAGCAGAAAAAAATTATCCCTTCTTAAACTATAGATCACCATCCCTGAAGCCTTCTATTTATAGTCACCTGGGTCAATTTTTTGGTTTTACCGGTTATTACAATCCCTTTTCCGGCGAAGCACAGGTTAGAACTGTGATCCCTGTTTTTGTGCAACCTTTTATTGCAATGCACGAGGTAGGACACCAATTAGGTTATGCAAAAGAGAATGAAGCAAACTTTATTGCTTTTCTTGCATCAACATCATACAACGATGTGGATTTTCGTTATTCGATCTATTACGAAATGTATTCATCCACCATTTCGCAACTTGCACGCGTCAATCTTGCACGCGCAATTCATTACACCAAACAGGTTCATCCACATGTACTTCGCGACCGTCGTGAATTGTTTTTGTATTATTCCAAAAGACGAAATCCAATCGAACCCTTGATGTCAAAGGTCTATGATCGATACCTCATGCTAAATAAGCAGCCAAAGGGAAAGGAAACGTATGATGAGGTGGTGTTGTGGTTGATTGCTTATGGGAGGAAGTTTGGATGGGACAAGATATAGCTTTTGGCTATTGGCTTTTGGCGGTTGGAGCCTTTCAAGTAACTCATATAATAAAATGAACTATTACTTATTTTCAATAAGGCTATTTAAATACCTCCAAAAGCTAGAAGCCAACAGCTAAAAGCTATTCTTCCACATCATCGACTCCACCGGCTTGTCAGGCTGACCTGCATACTTTGCATCCTTCTTTTTGTTGTAGGGATTTTCTATTTCGCCGTCAACTGGGAAATATATTAACTGGCCAATGGGCATTCCCGCATAAACTTTCACAGGTTGTTTTACAGAAATTTCAAGCGTCCAGTGGCCGCAAAAACCTACATCACCTTTTCCGGCAGTCGCGTGTATGTCGATGCCGAGACGACCTGTAGATGATTTGCCTTCAAGAAATGGAACGTGTGCATGCGTTTCAGTATACTCCTCGGTAACGCCCAAATAAAAGATGTGTGGGTATAGGACAAATCCGTCATCCGGAATATTGAAATAATCAATCTTATTGTGCTTTTTCGCATCCAGGATATGTTCATTATAAGTAGCAAGCCATTTTCCAAGATGAACATCATATGAATTGCTTCCAAGACAAACGCGACGATAGGGTGTTATTTTAATCGTACCGTTTTCAATTTCTTCCAGGATTCTTTTATCAGAAAGGATCATGTTTCAGCAGTTTATCGCACTTCGAAGGAATGCCGCTAATTTGTGCGGCGATCCCGGCAAAATAAACGGGGAATTTCCACATCATGCCTGTTTTTTATCAACATGTTTTAGACGCAGATTCAAGGCTTGGCATCTGGAAAATTGAAGAATCAGAATCCTTTTTTACCGCGAATGTTCCGCTTATGCAGGAAGTGAATCATCCGCATAAACGGCTTCAACATCTTGCAGGCAGGTTTTTGTTGCGTTTTCTGTTCCCTGATTTTCCCTATGAACTGATCAGGATTGCTGATACAAACAAACCGTTTCTTGAAAATGAAGCTTATCATTTTTCCATTTCACATTGCGGCGATTATGCGGCTGCTATGGTTAGCCGAACTAAAAGGGTGGGGATGGACATTGAATTGCCTGCTGAAAAAATTTTACGCATAGCTTCCAAGTTCGCTACGGAGGAAGATCAAAATGCGGTTCGACAAATACCTTCCGTGGATATTTTCAGCAAAGAACTTTTACAAACAACAATCATTTGGTCAGCAAAAGAAGCAGTATTTAAATGGTATGGTTTGGGTGGAGTGGATTTTCGTGAACACATCCAACTTATGCATGCAAAAGAGGATACAATGCAATGTTTATTTGCAAAAACCAATCAGCATTTACGCATTAATATCAAATACGTCGAACCCCTGGTACTGGCCTGGACGGCAACAGAATAAAGAACTACTTTACTCATTTCATTCTATCAGATTTTCCTCACCATCTTCCAGTAAATGCACATCTATATCCTTTCCAGCTATTCCTTCAATGGATCCACGAATATGTGATGCATTGATCAATACTTTTTCGAGTTGTTTTTCACG
>CAZCKF010000329.1:0-2224 GCA_964499155.1 uncultured Chitinophagaceae bacterium | reverse complement strand
ATTGCTTCTCTTTCACGTTGAATGGATGCCCTCATCGACTGGAAACCTTCACGAATGGCTTTCCATTGTTCTGAAAACTCGTGACTCGTTAAGTAATCATAAAGCAAATTCATTTTATCGCCCTTGTTTTGCTGGCTCCTGGCAGAATTGTAAACTCTAATAATGCCATCGCGCAAAACACTTGAAAGTGCTTTTACTTCTGAAAAACTGCAAATCCATACACCATCCTTTAAACCAAAACATTCCATATCCCGCGGCATAGTTTTCGTTACAATCACCGGGATTTCAGCGCCGAGATTTCGCATGTCTGCTTTCAATTTATCGATCCAGTCGGTGCTGAAATTTTCCGTGCGTTTGCTTTCATAAATAATGCTTCCACATTCCTGCACTAAATTATTTCTGACGGTTTGAATTGAATCGGCGCCCTTGGTCCCTTTTGGCACTGAGGTAATAATGTCGAAAGGGAAAGCACTTTTGAGAATTTCTTCGAGTGCAAGTTCCTGAACTTCTCCCTGTAACTGCATCGAACCTTGTTCAGCTTTGCGTCTCATTTCATCTGCAAGTTTTTTCTGATCTTCCAACTGCTTTTCCAGCTCGCGCATGCGCAACTGGTATTCGGTCTCTTTCACAAGGTTTTTCTGCGATTCTATTTTGCGAATTTCTTCAGCAATGCGTTCTCTTTCTTCACTTATTTTTTTTTTGAAGCAATAATTCCAACTCCTGCTCGCGGTTTTTCAGATCCAGTTCTTTTTTTAAATATTCCAGCTCTTTATGGCGGGCAGATTTCAGTTTCTCCTCCTGTTCCTGGTTATTCTGTTGCAGCATTTTTAGCTGGTTCTCAAAATCAGTAGAAATAGATTTACGCAGCGATTCCTCAAGCTGCATTTGCATTTTTGATTTTTCGGATTGCAATTTCTGAGCAACTTCCTGGTCCTTTCTTTGATATTCTTTTTGCCATTCCTGTTCGCGCCTCACCAATTCTTCATCTTTCTTTTTTTTGTATTCCTGCATCTGGTCGCGCAACTTTTGAGTAAACTCCTGACTGAGAGAATCTTCCAGGGGAAACTCATTCCCACATTTCGGGCATTTAATTTCATTTGCCATGATACAAATGTAGATAACAATGAGAAAGAGAAAGAGGAAGAGGAAGAGAGAGTTACCTCTCATAGGCTATCTAACTAATTAATTGAATCCCGGGTATTGATTTGAGGCTTTAACTCATCCACCCAATAATATTTTGTAGTGATCAGGTGACAGGCAACATCAAGCATTGCTTTTAATACCAGGAAAACAATTGCGGGTTTTAAATCAAAAAATTTGGGAAGGAGAATTGTCAGGTGCATTGGTACAATTCTCAGATATGGCATGGCGAGCAAACTGCCGATTTCGCGTGGTATATGATTGTACCTGATTTTTTGTTGTGTAAAAAAAATTACCTGAGTAAGTAATAAGCCAAGCATTGCATACTTGATAAAACTGTAATCGATAGAATTTGCCGGTGTTTCTGCGTATAAAAAAATAAAATAAACGAGATGAAAAAATCCGTAATGCAAAACAAAGAATCCCGGCCAGCATCCTCTCCGCGATAACATTGATTTGTTTGGTTCATTTGTTACAGGTTCAGCCTTCCAGTTTCTTGTTGTCACCATATCAAGAAAAGTAAAAAAGCCAATTAGAATACTTTGACACCAGAACAACCAGATGAGGGTGTGGTATTGTGAATGATTGTTTCTGAACTCATAAATAAAAAGCACATTGATCCCTACCAATGCCCAGAACGATGGATCCGTAAGTATTTTTCGGATGGAATTCACCTTGTTGTAAAATAGGCTCCTGTTTTGAAAACATCATTAAATCGAAAGGTTTTTTCCCCCCAACCTTTATTTTTGCCACACAAAACCAATTAAATGGATCGACAAGCTGAATACAGGGAAGAATTACAAAAGGTACAGGATCGTGATTTCACCCATAACTGGGTTTCATCTTCGGCCTTTCTTTTTTACCTGCAAGTTGCCTGCATCGTTGCGCTCGTGGTTGGTGCTTCTTTTTTCATTTTCAATAAAAGATATACAGGTAAGCCGGATGTGACAGTTCCTGAAAACACGCTGTATACTCCGAAGTACAAATAGTTTATTGTTAGGCCGGATTTCTTATTTTTGCAGCCCCTGTCATGAAAAGGCAGTTGAAGTTCTTTATATAAATTATTAGCGGAAGTAACTCTCCC
>CAZCKF010000328.1:0-4461 GCA_964499155.1 uncultured Chitinophagaceae bacterium | reverse complement strand
TAATACGAATGCGAACCTGATTCCATATATACAGTATTACGTAAATCAGCAAACATTCGAAGCACACAACAGCATCATTAATGTGGGAAGGCTGATCTATACATTCCAGAATGTTGTGAATGGTGCAGTATTCAATTTTCCACCAGCAGGTAATCAATACAGATATATCCTGATTCCCGGCGGCGTGCTTGGAGGTCGTACTTCTGGTGAAGCACTTTACCAGGGGTATACATTGGAGCAATTACAATCGATGAATTACGAGCAGGTTGTAAAACTTTTTGATATTCCTGAATACGGATCAAACGCTCAATAAGCAATTTATTTGCGATGTTCGAAGGAAGGCATTTGTATTTTAACTTGTGCCTCCTTTAACATCATATGAAGAAAATATTCTTTGCACTCGCGATAGTTCTGTGTTCACTTCAAGTCGAGGCCCAAACCAAAAAACAAATTGTCTCAGGGCCAATGCTCGGTCCTGTTGAACTCAAAGATGCCAAAGTGTGGGTGGAAGTATCACCCGATGTAAAATCGGTTGCGCTTCAATGTTATAAAAAAGGAGTTCCGGCATCCGCCCGCACCATTACTTATTCAGGTAAACTTGGCCAGGATTTCAACCCCGTTCAGTTTCTAATTGGTGGTCTTGAAATAAATACATCATATGACTACCGGATATTAATCAATGGGAAATTAACAGACAAGCAGGGAACTTTCACTACCAAAGATCTGTGGCAATACAGAAAGCCACCTCCAGAATTCAGTTTCCTTACTGGTTCATGCGCTTATTTTAATCAACCGATTTATGATCGTCCGGGCAAACCTTACGGAGGTGATTCATCCATTTTTCAAACCATGGCGAAGGAAAATGCAAGATTCATGTTGTGGATGGGAGATAACTGGTACACAAGAGAAGTTGATTATTACAGTGAATGGGGTTTGTGGTACAGGGCTTCACTGGACAGGGCGCAGCCAATACTGCAGGATTTTCTAAAATCAACTTCGCATATTGCCATTTGGGATGATCATGACTATGGACCAAACAATAGTGGTAAATCATATCCACTGAAAGAAGTTTCGAGAAAAATATTCATGAATTATTGGGCAAATCCTTCACATGGTGAAAATGGAGAAGGAATTTATTCAATGATGACCTATGAAGATATTGACCTGTTTCTTCTGGACAATCGCTGGTGGAGAAGCGCTGATTATTTTCCTGATTCAGTGAATGGAAAACCAAATCCTGAAAAAACAATGTTTGGTGCGAAACAAATGTCGTGGTTGAAAGATGCGGTGGTGAACAGTCGTGCACCATTCAAAATTATCGTGACAGGAAGCCAGGCTCTTAATCCAGTTTCTCCTTATGAAAAATGGAGAGATTTTTCTTATGAATTCAATGATTTTTTGAATTTTCTTTCAGATCACAAAGTCAATGGAGTTGTTTTTTTAAATGGAGACAGGCACCATAGTGAAATCATTAAAATTGATCGTGCAGGAACATATCCATTGTATGATATTACAGTCTCGCCACTTACTGCAGGCACACACGGACTCAATGGTCCTGAAGCAAATAATCCATACAGGATACTGACATTGTTTGAGACGCAGAATTATGCAAAGATCAGTTTTTCAGGTCCCAGGAATTCGCGCGTAATGAAGGTTTCTTTTTTTGGTGTGAAAGGTGATCCTCTTGGGGAATGGAGCATTGAAGAAAAAGTTCTCAGAACACCAAGATGACAATTTCATTTTCATACGATAAGCGTCAGGTCATACAGGCATTGCGGTATCATTTTATCAGCAAGCCTGAGATTAGAACAATGATTATCGTTGTAAATGTTTTCGCATTGTTATCTGCATTGCTTTTTTATTTTCAAAAAATTACCGCACTTGCATTTCTTGTTGGATCTGTTGTTTGGTTTTTTTTAATGCTGAGTTTTTGGTTCTTTCTTCCCTTTATGGTCTATCGAAGAGCTGCCACTTTTCGAGATCATTTTACCATGACTTTCGAAGAAGAAACATTTTCTCTCGGAAATGAAAGAGGAGGCAGAAGCTGGCCATGGAAATCACTTTCAAAATTTATTGAGAGTCCCCATTTTTTTCATTTATACTTCGACAGCAGATCATTTTTTCTTGTTCCAAAAAGTGGATGCCGTGATTCGGATGAAGTCTATGCGTTGAGACAGTTGCTTAAATCGAAAGTGAAAAGCTAGGCTTCAAGCACCTGCAAAGTAGAATCATTGAAGTAGTTAAAAGGAATTTGGAATAACGAGAAACCAGAAACCAGAAACTAGAAACTAGTCCAATGTCCAATGTCCAATGTCCAATGTCCAATGTCCAATGTCCAATGTCCAATGATGTTGAAACTTTACAAGTTAAAAACTTAATTCTTTACTTGAATATTGAATCTTGATTCTTGAGTCTTGAATCTTTTCAAAGTTCTTTTTCCATCACAAAATGCGGGATTGTAACTTCTTCAAACCGCTGTCCTTTTTTTTCATATCCCATTTTTTCGTAGAACCCGATTGCAATTTCCCGGGCATGCATTGTCAGTTTTTTGTAACCCCTGTCGCGAGCAAGATTTTCTGCAAACTGCATGAGCGCTTTCCCGATCCCTTTTCCCTGCAGATCATTTGTTACGGCCATTTGCCGTAGTCGGACGGTGTCTGGAGTTTCTTCCACGAGCATACAACATCCCAGCATATCTTCGTCCTCGAAAGCGCCGATGAGTAAATTGTCTTTTTCATTTTCCAACTCATCATCGCTGAGTGTCAACCCGAGTGGTTTGCGAAGTAATTCTTCTCTGAGTTTCACCATTTGATGATACTCCGGAGAACCATGATCAATAATTTTGAGCGCCATTCGAGTTGATTAAAATTGCACGAACAATTGTCAAATTACAAAGATCGACCAGAACTGCCAACAACCTGCGATATGCTAATTACGATGATTAACTGTGAATTATAACCGGGAAAAACATTGTTTTTAAAAAGTTTGCGGAAAGTTTTGAAATAACCACAATAACATATTTTTGCAGCTTATAACTAAATTATTACAACATGTCAGACATCGCATCAAGAGTTAAAAAGATCATTGTAGACAAACTGGGTGTAGATGAAGCAGAAGTCACCAACGAGGCTTCTTTCACCAATGATTTAGGTGCCGACTCACTGGACACCGTTGAACTCATTATGGAATTCGAAAAGGAATTCAATATTTCCATTCCAGACGAACAAGCCGAAACAATCACTACAGTGGGCCAGGCAATTGCCTACCTCGAAGAACACGCTAAATAACTCCTCCGCTTTGAAGCGGGTGTGGAATAATAGTATCCGCCTTCTGACTGTTGTGAACAGCGAAGGCGGTTTTATCTTTAACGAAACATCTGCAGCCATATGGAACAAAAAAGGGTAGTCGTAACTGGCATGGGTGCGCTCACACCATTGGGAAATTCCATTAATGAATTCTGGAATAACCTGGTGAATGGTGTATCCGGTGCAGATGCAATTCAATTGTTTGATGCTTCAAAATTTAAAACACGTTTTGCCTGCGAGATAAAAAATTTTGATCCCACTAATTTTCTGGACAAGAAAGAAGCGCGGAAACTGGACAGGTTTGCACAAACAGCGATCGTTGCGAGTGACCAGGCTGTTAAGGATGCAAATATTTCCAATACATCTGTTGATCCCGATCGGGTTGGTGTGGTTTTCGCCAGTGGAATTGGTGGCCTTATCACTTTCCAGGAAGAAGTAATGAATTTTGCAAAAGGTGATGGCACTCCCCGATTTTCTCCTTTCTTCATTCCTAAAATGATCCTCGATATTGCTGCGGGTCATATATCAATGCGACATGGTTTTCGTGGTCCCAACTTCGCAGTGGTGAGTGCATGCGCATCTTCCACCAATGCCATGATGGAAGCGCTGAATATAATTCGCTCAGGAAAAGCTGACATTGTTTTATCTGGTGGTTCTGAAAGTGTGATTAGTGAAGCAGGTGTTGGCGGTTTCAATGCAATGAAAGCATTGAGTGAAAGAAATGATGATCCAAAAACTGCAAGTCGACCTTACGACAAGGAGCGCGATGGATTTGTAATGGGTGAAGCTGCAGGCGTGATTGTTCTTGAAGAATATGAACATGCCAAAAAACGAGGAGCGAAGATCTATTGTGAACTTGCCGGTGCAGGTGCAACAGCAGATGCACATCACATTACTGCTCCGCATCCTGATGGACTTGGAGCAAAAAACGTAATGATGGTTGCATTAAAGGATGCAGGTATGGAACCTGAGGATATTGATTACATTAATACACATGGAACCAGCACACCGCTTGGTGATATTGCGGAAGTAAAAGCAATTACAGATGTATTTGGAGAGCATGCATACAGTCTCAATATCAGCAGTACAAAATCAATGACCGGTCATTGCCTTGGTGCAGCCGGAGTAATCGAAGCACTTGCCTGTATCATGAGTG
>CAZCKF010000327.1:0-4469 GCA_964499155.1 uncultured Chitinophagaceae bacterium | reverse complement strand
GAACCTCGACAAGCTCGGTTTGACAAACTTCGAATTAAAGCACTCTTCAACGAGACTGCGAAGCAGTCGGGCGTTCCGTACGTTTTTTGAGCTACGGATAAAACGACTCACAAATCGTACTTGAAATTTCGATTGTAAACGAAAGAAAAGCCGTTGCGTGAAATCGAATTATTAACCTCTTCCAATAAGCTATGTGTTTCTTCTATAGGTCTATTGTGTCTATGTGGTAAAAAAACTAATTTAATAGTACCACAAATTACTGCAATGAGAAAATTTGTACTGGCTCTTCTTGCCTTTTCTATTTGGCTTACCGCCCTCACCCAACCCAATCCCGTCGCCGTTACAAACGTCAACGTAATCGATATCCAATCCGGTAAAATAAAAAAAGCACAGACTGTAATCATTGAAGGAAATAAAATCGTCTCTGTAAATGACAAAAACACTTTTCCGAAAACAGCTTCTGTCATTAATGGAAGCGGAAAATTTCTCATCCCGGGTCTTTGGGACATGCACGCACACGTATTCACTGACAGAACATTGCAATGGCTGTTTCCGCTCCTTATTGCCAATGGCATTACAGGTGTGAGAGATATGGCAACAGTGCTTTCGTACGACAGCATTCACCTGGTAAAAAAACAAATTGCAGAAGGAAAATTGTTGGGTCCGCGCAATGGTGCCACCACACAACGCATTTTTGACGGACCGGGAGGGCCGTCTACAATTCCATCGCTTACTATAGCAACAACTGATCAGGCACGTGAATCTGTCAGAACGCATAAACAACATGGGATTGATTTTATCAAAGTGTACAACTCCCTTTCCCGTGAAGTATTTCTTGCCATTTTTGACGAAGCGAAGCAACAAAAAATACCGGTTGCAGGACATGTTCCATTTGCGATGACTGCTGCCGAAGTTTCAGATCTTGGTCAAACAAGCATTGAACACAATACTGATCTCTTTTTTTCCACTTCAAGCGAGGAAACGAAGCTGAGAAATGATTTGGAAAAACTTCCCAAACCTGTACCGCCGGTTGCAAAACAACCGATCGAACTGAGGGCGATGGAAACACTTGATGAGAAAAAGGCAGAGGCCTTGTTTAGAAAATTTATGAAGAACAAAACATGGGTTTGTCCCACTCTTGTCATCTTTCCCCGCATTCTAAAACTCGACGAAGAACTCGCCACTGATGATCGGTTAAAATATATGCCGACACGTTTCCGTCAGCAATGGAGTAACCAGATAAAACAAAGAGACAGGAATAATAAATTGACCCCCGACCAGCTAAAAACATTCGTTGACAAAAATTTACAGATCGTCGGATCGATGCATCGGGCTGGTGTTGGCATTCTCGCCGGTTCAGACATGATGAATCCCTATCTGATTCCTGGTTTTAGTATGCATGATGAACTTGAATTGATGGTGCAGGCGGGGCTTTCACCGCTTCAGGCACTACAAACCGCTACTATCAATGCCGCAAAATTTTTGGGAAGGGAAAAAGAGATTGGATCCGTTGAAAAAGGAAAACTTGCTGATCTCGTGTTACTCGACGCGAATCCACTGGAGAATATCAGCAATACAAAAAAGATACATGCTGTAATTGCGAATGGGAAGGTTTATCAGCGAAGTGATTTGGATAAACTATTAATGCAAGTGATAGAATTTGCGAAAAAATAAATCTACAGCGTTATTAGAAACCTTCTGAGTATTTGAAAATTTGAATATTTGAAAATTCTTTAGGTCGAACAGTCATTACTTGCTGTACCCTGTTTTTATTCGAAGTAATCTTTACAATAATTATATGTTACAAATCAGTAACGAATCTTCGATCTAGAGGAATCTTCAAATCTTCAAATATTCAAATTTTCAAATCTTTAAAGAGTATCTGTGCTCTGGGCTATCTTCTAACAGCAGACAAGAGAATATAAAAAGCATTGTCTATCTAATGGTTCGCGCAATCCGAAACCCCACATTATCCCTCCGCTGATTTGGCAAATAACCAATACTTCCCCTGTGCGCCGATCGCATCACATCCACCCCATAACTAAATGATCCGCCTCGTCTCACCAATGCTGTAGAATCTGTGATCACAAGATTCATTTCCTCCCTGTCCTCTGTTGTTCCTGTCACATAAGGAAGCCTGCGTGACTGGCACCATTCCCACACATTCCCATACATATCGTACAATCCAAACTGGTTTGGTTTCAACTGACCAACCTGTAAAGTTTGTTTTGGATTCCTTGGATCTGCAGGTTCACCTTTTCTCTGCGGCGGATTTGGGCTGTACAATGCATATTTCGAAAGCTCTTCATCCGAATCACCATAAAATCTGCTTGTTGTTGTCCCAGCCCTGCATGCATATTCCCATTCCGCTTCTGTCAGCATACGATAACCTGTTCGCTGCAAATAATTTTTTGGCATTTGCATCCCGCTTTTGATCTGGTCAATGGGTGGATAGCACCATTCACTTTCCGGAATGCCTTCCTGTTTGCTTAACCAGTTGCAATACTGTGCAGCTTCATACCATGTCACCAGGATTTGCGGAGAGCTATCATGCGGACTAAACACCAACAATTTCGGATTGCTGCGCAATGGACTTTTCGCGGAATCTGCCATTGCACGTTCTTTAACTTCTGGGTTATCATTCAGAAATTTCTGGAATTGCGCGACAGTAATTTCTGTTGATGAAACGGCGAATAACCTGGGGATGGTTACAGTATGTTGCACTTCATCGTTGTCCCTGTATTTTTCTGTAACCGGCGATCCCATTGTGAAAGTAACAGGGCCCGGAATGACGACCATTGCATGACCTTCAGTCGAAGTGACATTGGTAATTCCTTTTTTAGGAACAAGACATGTTTGAAATAATAAACAAGAGATTAGAGTTGTTGAAATGATTTGCTTCATGGACAACTATAAACTTAGTGCTTATTATTCAACAACGGTCAATACGATAATTTGAAATTTGACGGTAGACTATATTCTTTTTTGTGAAAGCTATTAATATGTAAAACTAAATTTATCATTCACCCAACAAAGCCTCGCCCCTCGTCTCTCGTCTCTCGCCTCTCGAATCGTCGCAGTAGGCATTTTTCAGTTCGCATTGCCAACCAATTCCACAAAGTCACTTCTGAAAATACAACGCTGCTATTTCATCAATAAACATTTCCGGAGACGCTCCCGCCAGATTCGTCAACACCACAACTGCGAAATCCTCCTCCGGATATACAAACAACGCATTCCTTCCACCACCCACCGCAGCATACGCGCGATACTTTGGCCTCACCACCACCGGCCAGCCAGCAGCATAACCATTCAGCAGGTTATTAAATCCTTCTGGTTTTCCATTATTCAACAATGCAGGTGACCACATTGCATCGAGACTGCTTTTTTTCAGCAATTGATTTTTTTGGAGAGCTATGATCCAGTTTGCCAGTTCAGTTGCGGTTGAACTCATGCCTGCAGCAGTTTGAAGTGAACGCGGCATAGCGAAAAACATATTTATCAGTTTTCCAC
Organism: uncultured Chitinophagaceae bacterium; assembly: GCA_964499155.1. GTDB lineage: Bacteria > Bacteroidota > Bacteroidia > Chitinophagales > Chitinophagaceae > CAZCKF01. The sequence goes on along the minus strand of CAZCKF010000327.1, from coordinate 956 downwards.
CTGAATACCGATAACCACCTGCCGCGTTCCTAACAATATCTTTAGTAGCCCCAAATCCTGCTAAAATGGTTTTATGCATTCCAACTCTAAGAAGTTGTTCACGTGCAATAAAATCCCTGAACGACATCCCGCTCAATGAATCAATGATCTTTCCCAACAACAAATAATTTGTCTGGTTGTAACGAAATTTTTCTCCAGGTACAAAATCCATTGGCAATGTTTGCACGAGTTTCCACGATGCAGCTTCACCTGGCGCAATTGGTACCGATTCTTCTTCATCAACAATATCCGGTATACCTGATGTGTGTGACAGTAGTTGCTGCACTGTTACTTTTCTCCAGCCTTCCGGCAGATTCAATACGTATTTAGAAACAGGATCAGACAGTTTCATCTTTCCCGCTTCAACAAGCTGCATAATGGCAACACCAGTAAATGCTTTTGTAATTGAATTGATCGTGAAAACAGTTTTATCACTCACGGGAATTGAGTCCTGCACATTCGCGAGACCGTAGTTGCCTGTCTTGATGATTTTTCCATTTTGTACAATGGCGAGTTGAAGGCCGGGAATTTTCAGGGCTTGCATTTTGGAATTGATAAGAACGTCGATGAGGTCGTGCTGAGCGGGGGCGAGATTGCACATTCCAAGAAAAAGAGAGAGTGCAAATGCTTTTTTGAGTTGGGGCATAATCCCGTGAAGCTAGCCTTTTCAATTTCTAGATTTCAAAATTTCTAGATTTCAAGATTCTTTAGGTCGAACAGTCAATTTCTTATTGTTTTTTTCAATTAGAAGTTTTATTTCACGCAACGGCGCGGCGATGATAATTCCTGATGGTCGAAATTTCCAAACGCAACGGCGCGGCGGGTTCATTTCAATTAGCAACAGTTTCTAATTTGTAAAAACTGTTCGACGAGACTGCGCAGCAGTCGAGCGTTGCGTCCGTTTTTTGAGCTTCGCA
>CAZCKF010000326.1:0-4478 GCA_964499155.1 uncultured Chitinophagaceae bacterium | reverse complement strand
CTGACTTTCGAAACAGCCTGCGCATGAATATCATTTCTTCTCTCTGCACCAGCATTTTTTTCATCATTCTTATCTGGCAGTTACATTGAGTAAGATCATTTCCATCGGTACAGCAGTGCCTCAGCACAAACATGCACAGCGAGATATTTTACATTTTATGCAACGTGCTTATGCGATGGACACAACTGAATCACGTAAATTAAAATACATTAAAGTGGGATTGATTACCGTTATTCTGTAATTCCGGATTACAGTCGTGAAATCCATGACTGGAAATTTTACCCGCATTCCGAAAATCTTGAACCTTTTCCATCACTCGAACTGAGGATGCAATATTTCCACAAATATGCAGCAGCACTTTCTGTTGATGCAATTCGTGATTGCCTGGGTGGAGAGCAGTCAATCACACACCTGATAACGGTGAGTTGTACGGGTATGAGCGCTCCCGGTCTTGATATTCAAATAGTCGAAATGCTTGATCTCCCAAAAAATACATGGAGAACTTCGATCAATTTCATGGGATGTTATGCTGCCATTCATGCATTAAAAATTGCTGACTCCATTGCAAGTCATGATCGTCATGCACGAGTAATGATTGTGTGCACCGAATTATGCACGCTTCACTTCCAACATGAACCCACAACTGATAATATTTCTTCTGCCCTTCTTTTTGGTGATGGCAGCGCGGCGGCACTTGTTTGTCATGATGACGTAGCAGCAGATGGAGTAAAAATCAAAGGGTTTTACGGAGAAGTAATGCCCAAAGGAAAAAGAGATATGGCCTGGGAATTATCTTCTTCCGGTTTTTTGATGACATTAAGCGGATATGTACCAGAATTGATCTCTGCGGACTTTTCTCCATTTGTTGAAAAAGCAATGGATGCGGCAGGCGTTGATAAGATTTCTCGTTGGTGCATCCATCCAGGTGGAAAAAGGATATTACAAGCCATAGAAAAAAGTCTTTTACTTCCTAATACTGAATTATCGCATGCTTATGATGTATTGCGCGAATACGGAAACATGTCATCTGCAACCATCCTTTTTGTATTGAAAAGACATATGCAGGATAAAAAGAAACAGGGAAATATTTTTGGTGCTGCATTTGGACCAGGACTTACCATGGAATCTTTCGTTGCGCATGCGTAACTTCCCCTTGAAATGAGTTTTGCAACACGTTCCACCACAAAAGAATTGCTTGACCAGGAAAATATTCCGTTTGAAGAGATCAAGCGTAACATGCAGGAGCTTGAATACATCAACAGGAACCTGGGTGGACATAAGATCACACTTGAAGGAACTACAAAACTCATCCATCTTTATCATGGAAAAGCCCCGATTCATATTTGCGAAATTGGTTGTGGGGGCGGTGACAACCTGAAATTTCTGTATGAATATTTCAGTGCTTTTTCAATACCGGTAAAATTTACGGGCATTGATATCAATCCATCATGCACACGATATGCACGTGAAGCGACCAAACATATCCCCGTTAATTATATCACTTCCGATTATAAGTACGTGGAATTTGAAGAACCCGTGAACATTATTTTTTCTTCATTGTTTTGTCACCACCTCAGTGATAGTGAATTGGTCAGCATGTTCCAATGGTGCAACAAAAACGCTTCCATCGGATTTTTTGTCAATGACCTTCACCGCCATCCCCTCGCCTATCATTTTATTAAAACAGCTACTCAATTATTTTCTAAAAGCCGCCTTGTTAAAAATGATGCTCCTCTTTCAGTAAAACGGGGTTTCAAAAAAAAAGAATTAAAGGAACTTCTAGAACAAGCTGGGATTCACAATGCAGAGATCAGTTGGAAATGGGCTTACAGGTGGCTTGTTGTTGTAAATACCAAACAGTCAACTTCGGTTTATGGCTGATGGCAATTATGATGTTGCAATCATTGGAGGTGGGCTCTCTGGGCTTGCATTAAGCATCCAATGTGCTATAGCAGGCCATAAAACTGTTTTGTTTGAAAAAGAAAAATATCCATTTCATAAAGTCTGTGGCGAATACATCAGCCTTGAATCATGGGATTTTTTAGAAAGATTAGGTGTACCGCTTGGAGTTTTAAATCCTCCAATAATTAAACATTTGATCGTGTCTGCACCAAATGGAAGATCCTTAAATCAAAAACTTCCATTAGGCGGGTTTGGCATCAGCAGGCATTTTTTGGATAATACTTTGGCTAAGCTCGCACGTAACGCTGGCGTTGATCTGAAAGAAAATTGCAGGGTTGACAATGCAGAACGAAAAGAAGATGGTTATGAAATTCAATTTGGTAATCAAAAATTCAATGCAAATGTGGTTGCCGGATGTTTTGGAAAGCGGAGTAACCTCGACATAAAGTGGAAAAGAAATTTTATTGCTGAAAAAACCACGAGACTAAATAATTACATTGGCATCAAATATCATGTTCAACATGATTGGCCTGATAACACAATTGCCCTCCATAATTTTGAAAATGGTTATTGCGGAATTTCCAGGATAGAGGAAAATAAATGTTGCCTGTGCTATATGACATCAGCATCTATGCTGAAACAGGAAAACAATTCAATTCCTCAACTGGAGAAGAATATCCTTTCCAAAAATCCTTACCTCAAAGAAATATTTGCGTCACTAAAAAAAGCAGATGGTCCAGTTACTATTTCTCAAAAAATTTTTTAAAAAAAGGATCCTGTTGAAAATGGCATTTTAATGATTGGAGATGCTGCAGGTATGATCGCTCCCTTGTGTGGAAATGGAATGTCGATGGCCATGCATGGCAGCAAGATTGCTTTTGAGGAAATCAAAAAATACCTGGATGGTTTTCAATCGAGGTCAGAAATGGAAAAGATTTATACTTCACGATGGCATAAAACATTTGAAAAACGTTTGAAAACAGGACGAATGGTTCAGCGGTTCTTTGGAAATCCTTTTCTCAGCAATATGCTGATCACTTTATTAAAACCACTTCCATTCCTGACACGTAGCATTATTGCATCAACCCATGGAAATGCGTATTAATCTGAATGGATAACTGCTAAATACATCTGACTTCTCTTACATTTATTTATGCGTTTATTGCTGATTTTGCTTTCGCTTGTATCAAGTCTATCAATGGATGCCCAAAAGAAAAATTCCAGGCAGCGAGAATTTTTCCTGATGTATGATGATAAATGGCAACCGGCATCAGTTGAAAAAGCAAGCTACATGGCCTATGTAAAAAAATGGAATGATACAATGTGGGTATGGAAATATTACAACGTCTTTGGTCCACTACTGAATATTGAAACATTCAGGGATGAAGATGCCACGATTCCACATGGATTTTTTGCTTACTATGATAAAGAAGGCAGAATTGATTCTTCAGGTTACACCATTCGGGGAAAAAAAGACGGAAACTGGATTTACTATGACGATACACTTGGAATTCCGTTGATGCAGGTTTTCGAAATGGGAAGATTAAAAAAAGAATATGGTTATATGCGGACAGGATCAAATGTAAATGATGACATGCCAGATCCAACTGCCTTTGAAGCAACCTATCCGGGAGGGAATAAAGAATGGGCAAAATATATAAGCAAGAATTTCACTGTTCCAGAAAGAGGTGCCCGAGCAAAAATCAGCGGGAATCTCATTGTTGGTTTTATTGTAGAAGCAGACGGCCAGATCACAGATCCTGTAATCAATAAATCCCTTGAATTTTCCATTGACGAAGCTGCATTAGAACTCATCCTTGAGTCAAAAAAATGGGAACCCGCAATACAGAATGGTAAGAATATCAGGGCCTTCCGCAGACAACCCATATCTGTTGTATTGCGGTAAAATAAACTTTCAGTAAGTTTTGAAAGTTTAGAATTTACAGCTTACATTAGCTGTATGAAACTCACTGAAGCAAGACAACAATTCATCAGTTCATGGGGGGCATTTGGAACCCATTGGGGTATCAACCGGACCATGGCTCCAATTCACGCTCTACTGCTTGTAAGTGCAGAACCATTGACCCAAGACCAGATGATGGATGAGTTGAATATTTCGCGCGGTAACGTTAATATGAATATCAGGGAACTTATCAACTGGGGACTTGTTGAACGAGTCTTGGTTCCCGGAGAAAGAAAAGAATATTTCACCGCGGAAAAAGATATGTGGAAAGTGATCAAACAGATTGTAAAAGAAAGAAAGAAAAGAGAGCTTGAACCCATGTTGAAATTACTTGACCAGTTGGAAGAGGTTGAAGGCGACAAAAGAGATAAGGAAGTAAAAAGTTTTGTGGATACAGTTTCAAATATTAAAAAGATCGGCTTGCAGGCAAATAAAACACTGGATGTAATGGTGCGCGCAGAGGAGAGCTGGTTTGTGGGATCGCTTATGAAGATGTTCAGGTAATTGAACAAAAAGCCGGCTTTGCCGGCTTTTAAAAACAATAATGGTTTCAATATTTTCTGAAAGTTTAAAAATAATATATGGCACGCAAGATTGATTGGACCCTGCAAAT
>CAZCKF010000325.1:0-4538 GCA_964499155.1 uncultured Chitinophagaceae bacterium | reverse complement strand
TGTCAATATTCAGTGAAATGGCATAAGCCATCGCTGTAATATTCAGATCCTTTCGCTTCCAGTTCAAACCACCCGACCATGTATGCCTCCAACTCTCGCGTGCAATGTTGTTTGAAAGAATTGGGTTTAATAATTCATATTTATTGGTTACTGCATCTTTATTGAGCGTGTTTAGCCTGTCAGCATTGTCAAAAAATGCCAATGCATAACCCATTCTTACAGTAAACTCCTTACTCACCGGCTCATTGAAATTTACATTTGCATTTACGGAAAGATTCTTCTGCATCCGGTCACGCAATTGGTCAATTTCTGTGGTTGTCATTGACCCATTGTTGTAAAATGTATTCAGCACATCATTAACCTGGTCATTGTTGATGTCGTTAAAACTTATATTGTTGTTGAGGTTTAGTGTTCTGCCCTTCTTTTTAAAATTTTTAAACACCATCAGGGTGTGATTGTATCCAATGTCTTTTGCCCTGATCTGCTGATCATTTAAACTGGTATTTAATAACCCATCCACATTGTTTTCGTTGTTAAGATTTGACATGCGGTTGCTGCCCTGTTCAGCAATTACGAGTGATGGTTTGAATTCAAAACGTGATAAGGAATCAATTTTTCCTTTCAAGCCCAAACCAATCCGATGGTTATCGGTTTTATAAACCTCGTTCCGTCTTGTTTGCGTAGTGAACGTTGTGTCTCCCAAAAACTGTTTCCTGTTGTTCAATTCAATGATGTCATTTCTTGTGTGCCCAAAAAAGTACTGCGTATTGAGTGTAAATCCATTTTTCAAAACATGGTTCATATTGAATCCTGCACCTGATGAGCGGTTAACACCTTCTCCTGTACCACCAAATGAAATTCCATTTACATTAATTCCTCCATTACTGTTCACCATCATCATATTAATACCACTGCGATCGAATCCGCCGAGTGTACGGATATCATTGAAACCAAAGCCTGCACGGTTCACATTGTTACTGAAACCAAGCAAACTTACCTGCATTGTATCGCGAAACAGGTTTACAATTGATCCTGCTTCATACCTGTCTTGATTCCCATAACCTGCATAGGCTTTTCCAAACCAACCCTTCTTAACACCCTTCTTCAATTTCAGATTGATCACCTGTCCAATCTCACCCTTGCTTTTATCAGGATTTAATTCTGCCTCATCCTTGTCTTCGGTAACCTGGATCTTATCAATCATGTTTGCAGGAAGATTGCGCGTAGCCATCTTCGGATCCTGTCCGAAAAATTCTTTTCCATCAACAAGGATCCTGTTTACGCGCTTTCCATTCACAACAATATTTCCATCAGCATCAACCTGAACACCAGGAAGTTTCTTCAAAAGATCTTCAACCAGGGCTGTTGGCAATGTTTTAAAAGAAGTTGCATTGAATTCAATTGTATCCTTGCGCACCATTACTGGTGGGCGCTCTGAAACAAGTAATATTTCATCGAGCGATTTTATTTCAGGAGAAAGTTGAACAGTTCCCAAATCAACCGGTGTATCAGAAGTAAGTGTGAATTCATGGCGATGTACTGAATAGCCCGAAAATGAGATTACCGCACGTAGGGCAATGTTCAGTGGAAGGCCAGGGATTTTAAAATCACCTTCAGGAGTGCTGAGTCGATAAGTAATAAGGGCAGTATCAGCTGCTTTAAATATGGTCACAGTGGCCAGGCCGAGCGGTTGCTTTCCAGTCGTATCGGTAATTTTTCCTTTCAGTGTACCTTGTCCAGAAGCAGCAATACTGATTGCAAAAACAAGGAATAAAACAGTCAATTTCATATGTGGCAAATAAATGAAGTGCGATTATACGATTTGTTTCGTAGAATAGAAACAACCTGTGTTTTCAAAATGACAAATGGTGAATATGGCGGATGAATCGAGCGTCAGCAGTGAAGTAATAAAAAAAATAAGCAGTCAGTTCGGCTTGATTGAGACTGTTCAATTCGAACAATGGATGCAATCGTTCATTGAAAAGATCAATCATCTCATCATTCATGATTTCGATCAACTGGTGATGCTTTTATACCGTATAGATGTGGATGAAATAAAATTAAAACAAGCTCTGCGCGACACCCATACAGATGCGGCAGAAATAATTGCAATGATGATAATTGAGCGGGAAATGCTTAAATGGAAGTTGAAAAATAAACTGCTGTAGACAATTTAAAACATAAGGTCCTTAACCTTCTCCTTGTCTTCCTTCTCCTTCTTCAAATCGAACATGGTACCAAAAACATGGTCCCAGATTGTAGTGCTCACACCAAATCCTTTGTGATCATCCTTGTAATGATGTAAATGATGATTTCTCCATAATGGTTTCATCCATTTGAACGGAGGATTCCATGCGTGGATCGCATAATGCATAGAACCATACATCAGGTAACCAAACAAAAATCCCGGGAAGAAAAGAAAAGCATATTGTCCCATTGGAACATAAAATATCAGGAACAGGAGGCACGCAAGAATTAAACTTGGAACAGGAGGCATAAACAGCCTTTCCTTATCTCGCGGAAAATGATGGTGATTGCCATGCATTACATAAATGATCTTTTGTGCACGCTCACTTTCTGCAATCATATGAAAAACCCAACGGTGCATGATGTATTCAAAAAAAGTCCAGGAAAAACCACCGACCAGGAATATACCAGTTACTGTACCAGCGCTCATGTCAAACTTGTTCATGGCATACCAGGGAAAGCCAATGATGATTGGCAGGTACATTCCCCAAATCACAAGTGGATGGGTCTTGGTCAGCATCTCAAGATATTGGTTTCTAAATAGTTGAGCCTGACCTTTGTTATGGATCTTTTCAAATCGCATGGCGCAAAAATAAGGAATCCAACGCTACCGGGAACGCTGTTGTTGTAAAAGGCTGTTAATGGTAACCAATTGGTAACCTTTTGACTTAAAATATCGTAATAGTTCAGGCAATCTCTTGTGTAATTTATCCGTGCGAGCAGGATCTGAACCAATATGCATGAGCAACATGAAACCATTTAATCCTTCTGGTTTTGTTTGTTCATACTTAACGATAGAATGAAAAATTTCCGATGCAGTCCTGTAATTCTCGTCAGCAGGAATTGTATAATCTGCATGACTTAATGTTCCAGGTGTATAATTTATCAACTGCATACCAAGTTCCACTGTCCATATTGAAATGCTGTCGTTGTACCATTCAAATGGCGGCAGGAAGAATTTTCCTTTTTTAATCCCGTGCTTTTTCATTGCAAGCAGGTTGTTTGCTAAATCCTCTTTGAATAATTCTTCTGAAACGAGCAATATGTTTCTGTAATTCCAGTCTGCATATAATAAGTGTTGATCAGAATGAGGCCCAAGGTAATGACCTTGATTTTTGATTTGTGTAATTAGTGATTTGAATGCGGGATTTTTATAAAACCTGCCAGTCAGAAAAAATGCAGCCTTTGCGTTTTGATTTTTTAAAGCAGTCAGGATTTCTTTTCCACCGTCTGCAAATTCATCACCGGTGAAAACAATGGCAATTTGTTTTTTGGAAGAATCGCCTCTGATAATTCCGCTATGACTGATTGTAAAGCCTCCTGGGGCGGAGGCAACTACTTTTTTACTTTGGCTTCTGCCTCCTTTGCAGCCAGCAGATAAATCAAAGATGCTGTTCCATCCATGGTGGGTTCATTCGTACTGTAATCACCATAATCATCGTGATACACTGCAAGGTCACTTTGAAATGGTGCATATACATCTTCATTGTATAAACGAATACCAATAAGACTTTTGAAAATGCTTGTGTAAACTGGTCCATCAATTAATCCTCCATCTATTGGATACTTTCCAATTTTTGTAAATGCAGAATGCGGATCAACAGGAGTATCTCCCCATGATGGAAGTCCGTAGACCATACTTGTTCCCCATGGATTGCATCCGAATAACCAGTCGAAGTTGGCCTGTTCCAAATGAGAGAAAGTATTATCATTCGTCAATGACCTGTACCAATAGCATTGTGTTGCGAAAGATGTTGTAAGGTTATTGCTGCACCAGATAAATGGAACACCGCGATAAAATGCATTTGATCTTGCTTTCTGCCAAACCAAATTGATTCCATCTCTCATGAATTGAATGACACTATCCCGGCGCCTTTCTTTTAATTGCTTTGCAAGTTCATAATGCCCGACGTTCACAAATGGATACCATTGATAATGATTAGCTGTGTCTTTCCCAAACCAAGGGGTTATTTTTTCCTTTTTTGCAAACTCGTAAGATTCGTGTATAAAACGCGATACTAACAATTCTTTTTTGCGCACATGGCTGTACATATTTGCGATTGCAGCCATTGCAAGTTCCATATCATCTACCCAATTTTCTTCGGCATATATGTAGGGAGCTCGTACAGAGGCGGTTTGAGTTACTCCTGGTTTACGACCCGAAAAATCGAATGCGGTTAATGCTTTTTCAGTATAGAAAAAGTGTCTAGCTGAGTCTCTACTTAGAACCTCATTAATGTCAATAGTTGCTGCAAGGGCAAATGCACTTGCAAATTTTCCCGCAGTCGAAC
>CAZCKF010000324.1:0-4554 GCA_964499155.1 uncultured Chitinophagaceae bacterium | reverse complement strand
TCCTTAACTAATCCTGCTAATCCTGCATCAGATTTTTGATTTTTGATTTTGGATTTTGGATTGGGCTCTCCTAAGATTGTTCATTTTGGTTATGAAGTAGCAAATGGAAGAATTACGTACTTAACACTGTCCAAAACCTAATCCTGTAATCCTTAACTAATCCTGTTAATCCTATAAAAAGATTTAAGCCCCGCTTGCGCGAGGCTTAAACTATATGGATGGGTTAGTAAGTACCGGGAAATAAATTCCCGACACAATATTAAAAATAATTTTCCCGAACTAAAAAAAAATCATAAGAAATTTTATACACATTTTTTTAGTGCTTGTGGATAAGGACGATGGTTATTAAAAATTTAAAATCATGTTTGATGAAAAAGAAAATAAAACCTGAAGATGCGTTTTCAATTATCAACTTTTCATGTCCTCCGAAACACTGGCTGGGCAAGGATTACAGCAAACAGCATTTTTTTAAATTTTTAAAATAAATATTGCGCAAGCTGTTTTAATTTTTTCTCTGTTATAAATTTTAATGAATCGCATCCGATTTTTTGCCTAAAAAAAATTTTTCAGTCAGACAGTATTTTTACCCTCAAATCGAGATTTTAAAGGGAAAAATCACGGAAATAAGGGTCGCTTACCTTTGATGAAATTTTTTTTATGCGTTTCGAAAAACCTGTTCCGGTAAAGTGGATTGCACAATTTCTCAATGCGCAACTTGTGGGGAATGAAAATGGAATGGCCACCGGCATTAATGAAATTCATAAAGTGGAAGAAGGCGACCTGGTATTTGTTGATCATCCCAAATATTACGAGGCCTGCATTTCTTCTGCCGCATCATTTATAATAATCAATAAGCAAACCCATTTCCCTTCTAATAAAGCATTATTGATAACCGATGATCCATTCGGTGCATATATAAAGCTTGTTGATCATTTCAGACCGTTTGAACCATCCATGTCAATGAAAAGTAATTCCGCTTCGGTTGGTGAAGGAACCACGGTATTTCCAAACGTCTATATCGGCAACCACGTTTCTATCGGAAGAAACTGTGTGCTTTATCCTGGAGTTGTAATTATGGATCATTGCACTATTGGCGATCATGTTGTGATCCAGAGCGGAACTGTTATTGGAAGTGATGCATTTTATTACAATAAAAAAACGGATCGCTCCATTCATTACAACAGAATGAAGAGCTGCGGAAAAGTTGTAATCGGAAACAACGTTGAGATCGGAGCGGGTTGTACTGTAGATAGGGGAGTAACTGCAGAAACAATTATTGGAGATGGTACCAAGATCGACAATCTGGTTCACCTCGGTCATGATACAGTAATAGGAAAAAATTGTTTGATTGCTGCACAGGTAGGAATTGCTGGTGCAGTTACACTCGAAGACAATGTAATACTCTGGGGTCAGGTTGGGGTCAATAAAACACTTACCATTGGAAAGGGTGCGGTTGTAAATGGAAAATCAGGAATAATGTCAACACTGGAAGGTGGTAAAACATATCTCGGAATACCTGCAATGGAATCAAGACAAAAACTTCGTCAGGAGGTGTGGTTGCGTAAACTTCCTGATCTGCTTGAAAAGGTTCTTGGAAATTCAATAAGGTAAATAATCATATGGAAGTAAATCAGCAAGGTTCTTCCAGCTCCAGTAACCTTCATTCACCCATGCCTTTTGATCGTAATGATATCCATTCTCCTTAATTGCTACAGGTTCCAATAGTTCGATGTAAGAGATCTGTACGCCCACATTCATGGGTAATTTATACTGGCTCAGGTATTCATTTTCTGGTGTGCGTTTTATATAGGTAACACTGATCTTCCTGGGAAAATAAATTTCAACTTCATTGATGCTGTCAGCCGGAATAAACCATGTTGTATCATATGGATCTGTGATCTTAGCAAATTTGCTGTCATCATCTTCAGTAAGCATATCGATCCTGAAACCATCTTCCAACAATGTGCTGTCAAAATATGATCTCATGAAATGCAGTCTCGATCCGAAATAAGCTCTCTCGCGATTCTTTGTCCACAGTTTTTGTTCGTCTGTACTGCCTTCCAGTTCACCAAATAAACAATACCCGCGGTAAGTATTAATGCCCGTATTGTAATAATGCACAAATGAATCGAGCGTATAGGTCAGGTTATAACCAAGTGCTTTGTTGATGATCTGCAAAGGTTCTGTGGCAAGGATCTTCAAGCGGTTTGTTCTTTTGTAAAAATAAAATTTAAGTGCAGTTGGATTGATGAGCGTACAACTTTTTGCAAATGGTGTACTTCCAATGAAATGATCACTGAAGAAGGCGCCATATTTTTCCCATCCGTCTGCGACTTCAGCACTCGATCGAATCACCACCTCACCCATGCTGTTGTCCTGTTTCACCATTGCCACTTCAAGAACAGAATTATCAGCGGTATTGATCCTAATGGTTTGTGTCTGGTATCCGGTATAGGTAATAATGAGATCATAACCACCAGGTTTTAATTCAAGTGAAAAATGCCCTTCCTTATTACTCACTGTTCCAACAGTGGTATTTTGTCCAAATACAGAAGCGCCCTGCAGAGGTTCTTTTGATTCGGCGTCAATAACCTTACCCGTAACATTTGATTGGGACACTGCTGATAAGCTCATGCAGCAAAGGCACAGAATGAGGAAATTTTTCATAGAATTTTCGTTGTTGCAAGATAACCCGAAAATCAGGAAGGTGAAAGCTCCCGGATGTCATTCACATATTTTTCACAAGCTCGTTTAATTGACTCTTCCAGTGGTGTAAATGAAAATCCCGGTAATGCAGCAAGTATTTTTCCGTTATCAAAATGAGTGCAACTCTGGGCAATACGTGAACTGTGTTTTGTAAGTAATGGTTTTTTACCTGTAAACCAGGATTTTACCATTTCACCCCTCCAGGCCATTTTTCCAAGCATTGGAGTTGCAAGTTTCGAAGGAGCAGGTTTATTAAAATATTTTGAAATAGTTGAAAAAAGTTGCTGGAAGGTCCAGTTTTCTGAATTCACTACAAATCTTTCTTCGCTTATATCTGATTCAAGCAACAATATGGCTGCTCGCGCAACATCTTCAACATCCACGAATCCATTAATTCCTGTGGTATACCAGGGAAAACCTTCATACACATTTTTAAAAATGCGCGTGCTTGATGAATTCCAGTCACCATAACCCAACACCGTACTTGGATTAATGATCACTGCATCCATCCCTTCGCCTGCACCACGCCATACTTCCATCTCAGCAAGGTGTTTGCTTTTTGCATAAGGAGTATCTGCTTTGGTTTCTTCCCATTTCTTTTCTTCATTAACGTGACTTTCCTGCATGGTGCGTCCCAGTGCAGCAACCGAACTGACATGCAATATTTTTTTAACTCCAGCTTCGACCGCCGCATTCACAATATTGGCAGTACCATCCACATTCACTTTCATCATTCTTTGTTTGTCAGATGAATGAAAGGAAACGATGGCGGCAGCATGGATCACGGCGTCAACATTTTTCATCGCTGCTTCTATTGAAACAACATCGAGTATATCTGCTTCCACCCAATCAATTCCCTGTTCTAGTGAAGGATGTATATAGATTGGAACGGGAGTTTTTCTTCTTATTGCACGAATGTTATATCCACTGGATCTTAAAGCACTTAGGATATAGGCACCTACGAAACCAGTGCCACCGGTGACTAGAATGTTCTTGTATTTTTTGGGTGTATCAGTAATCATAGTATCCTTTCCCGCTTTTCTTACCCAATTGCCCTTTTTCCACTTTCTCTTTTTGTATCGGGGAAGGTTTGAGTCTGTCAGGTGAATTCAATTGTTCATGCACTGAACTACTCACAGCAAAATTGATATCATTGCCAATCAAATCCATCAGGCGAAATGGTCCCATTTTAAATCCCGTTGCTTCCATGATATCATCGATCAGTTCAAGTGGTACTCCTTCCTCCGCCAGGCGCAATGCTTCAATATAATAAGGCCTTGCAACCCTGTTGACGATAAATCCTGGTGAATCTGTACAGACAACGGGTGTTTTCTGGAATTTTTTGGCGAGCTGTGATATTGTTGAAATTACTTCTTCAGAAGTGTGTGGTGTTTTCACTACCTCCACAAGCTTCATTAAAGGTGCCGGATTAAAAAAATGCATACCGATTACTCGCGATGGATTCACAACTTTTTCGGCGATGGCGCTTACAGATAATGAAGAAGTATTTGTTGCAAAAATTGTTTCACTGTGATTGATCTCTGCAAGCTGATTGAACAAAGAAATCTTTACTTCTGTTTTTTCAACAATGGCTTCAATGATTATATCCGCCAGGCATGCGTGAAGATCATTGGTGAAAATTATTCGTGAAAGCGATTGATCTTTCTGATCTGTTGAAAGTTTGTTTTTTTCTTCAAGTATTTGAAGGCTTTTTTCAATCCCTTTTTTTGCTCTTTCAAGCATGGATAAATCAAGATCATAAAGAATGGTATAAAATCCTGACATAGCAGCTACCTGCGCGATGCCACTTCCCATTGTACCAGCGCCACAAACACATATTGTATTGAT
>CAZCKF010000323.1:4357-4576 GCA_964499155.1 uncultured Chitinophagaceae bacterium | reverse complement strand
GAAGCGAGATGATTTTGTCCAATACAGAAATGTCCTCGCCTCTCGCCTCTTACAATTTTAAACCTGCGACATTAAAAGAAAAATCCCCTCCATTACTGAAGGGGATAAAAATTTTGTCTTCGGCTTCAACCCGAATTCCTTTTCGGAATACTCCCGGCCTGGATACTAGGTCTTTCCCGGAGAGATTAACAGGCATTGGCTAGGAAATGGATTCCTGCG
>CAZCKF010000323.1:2460-4347 GCA_964499155.1 uncultured Chitinophagaceae bacterium | reverse complement strand
GAATGCTAAAATATAAAACGGGATAAAAAATGCAAATAGCAGGGAGAAAATTGTTGTGGGGTTTTGAAGATTACAGTTTATAAGCGCTGTTTCAGTGTAGTAATCCTTTTCCACTCTTAGGGTCTACCCACCACTGCCCATAGCCTACTGCCCACTCCGTGCAATCCTAGCTTAATCCCCAAAATCCGTGTTCCAATTTCAGGCACTTCGAAGCACGAGAAAACAGAACCAGCATTACACCGGTTCTGTCATTTTCCAAAAATTTTCGGGGGAGCGCTTATTCTCCTGAACGGAAATCTTCACCAGTACGGGCTGTTTCAGCACGACGGCCATCATTCTTGTGTGAGGCTTTGCCACCTTTAGACGCAATTTCACGTTGTTTCTGTGGGTCCATTGATGCAAATCCACGATTGGAAGTATCACCTTTTGCTGCTGCTTTGCCACCTAAGCGGGCAATTGCACGCTGCTGTTCAGGATCCATTGACGCGAAACCGCGATTGGAAGTGTTTCCTCGCTTTGTAATTTCAGACATAATCGGGTTGGTTTGAGTGCATGAGAAGATTGCTGACACCCCAAACAAAAAAATGATGCCTTTGCTTAAATGGCATTTTTAAGGCATTTCCTACCGCTTATTGTGTATTTTTTTCTATTGATAGGAGAATTCAAGCTGTATGCCACCCCACTTTTAGCAGCAAAAAAACTTATAAGGAGGTATGGGGGTTTGGCTTTTCATAATTGAAATCTTTTTTGAGAGGTGAATAGTGAATGGTGAAAAGTGAATGCCTTACTACTGGTTCGGGAAGGCTGGTTAGTTGTTAAACTCTGCATTTCATTTAGGTAACTAGGTCAATAGGAAAACATTAATAATCTTTTTGGTGTAACTAATCAAGTTACCCCCCGCGACCTGTAGCTAAGCCATTCACCCCTCACCACTCAACACTCACCATTCACTACCCACCACTCCCCATTCCCCCACCCCAAATGTTATCAACACACACAAATAACGACCATCAACCATTTACAATAACTCCGCCGTGAATAACTATTAACAACGCAGCATTTCCACGATTTGCCAGGATTTACCTTCAAAATTGTGGCATACAGTACCTAAATTTTAAAAAAAGGTAGCGGTTTTAAACGAAAAGGAATCAGGCATTTAATTTTCTGTATATGGTGATAGTTAAAATCACACATTAAAAACCTAAGAGTATGAGCGAAAACCAACTCAACGTACGCAAACGCGGATTTGCTGCATTGGATCCTGAACAAATGAGACTGATTGCAAGAATGGGTGGAAAGGCAGCAGCACAGGGAAACACTTCCCGCCGCGGATTCGCCTCGATGGACCCTGAAAAACGCCGTGAAATCGCCCGCAAAGGTGGACGCGCTGCTCATCGCACAGAGGGCAACGATTAAAAAACGCAGATTGTCGCAATTAAAGTCATTATCCAGCACCGAGAACATCTATTAAACGCTAATCTATCGCTAACCTAATTTTACTTTAATACAGACAATTAAAAATGGTAGTGGACGCTTTTTCAGCTTCGACAATTAAAAAAAAGGTCGCGATAACTCGCGACCTTTCCATTTTTACTTTTCGATATTAGCGCTAATTAGCGTCAATTAGCGTTAATAATCCATGCCGCCCATTCCTGGTGCGCCACCGCCATGCATGTGAGGCTCTTCTTTCTTCGGCTTGTCAGCAACAACACATTCAGTTGTCAGCAACATACCAGCGATGGAAGCTGCATTCTCCAATGCAATACGTGTAACTTTTGTTGGATCGATAACACCTGCAGCGATCAGGTTTTCATACTGATCTGTGCGTGCATTGAAACCATAATCACCTTTTCCTTCTTTCACTTTCTGCACAACGATGCTGCCTTC
>CAZCKF010000323.1:739-2450 GCA_964499155.1 uncultured Chitinophagaceae bacterium | reverse complement strand
CAATACCTGTGTTTTCAACGATCTGGCGAAGCGGCTCTTCCAATGCGCGCTTAACGATGTTGATACCGGTTGTTTCGTCTGTATTGCTACCTTTCAAATTGTCAAGTGAAGTGATTGCACGTACATAAGCAACACCACCACCTGGAACGATACCTTCTTCAACTGCAGCACGCGTTGCATGCAATGCATCGTCAACACGATCCTTCTTCTCTTTCATTTCCATTTCAGTAGCCGCTCCCACATTCAATACTGCCACACCACCACTAAGTTTTGCAAGACGCTCCTGCAATTTTTCTTTATCGTAATCTGATGTTGTTGTTTCAATTTGTGCTTTGATCTGGTTGATACGACCAGTGATAGCATCTTTTTCACCACGGCCGCCAACGATTGTAGTGTTGTCTTTGTCGATCACTACTCTTTCAGCTTTTCCGAGGTAAGTAAGGTCCGCGTTTTCAAGTTTGTATCCCTGCTCTTCGCTGATCACGATTCCTTTTGTAAGGATTGCGAGATCCTGGAGCATTTCTTTACGACGGTCACCGAAACCAGGTGCTTTAACTGCAGCCACTTTCAATGTGCCGCGTAATTTGTTTACAACAAGTGTTGCAAGTGCTTCACCTTCGAGATCTTCAGAAATGATCAGGAGCGGTGCACCCTGCTGAGCAACTTTTTCAAGAATATGAAGGATGTCCTTCATATTGCTCACCTTCTTGTCATAAATAAGAATGTATGGATTGTCGAGTTCAGCCTCCATTTTTTCGCTGTTTGTAACGAAGTATGGAGAGATATAACCGCGGTCGAATTGCATACCTTCAACCACTTCAACAGTTGTTTCAATTCCTTTAGCTTCTTCGATAGTGATCACACCATCTTTTGAAACTTTCCCCATTGCTTCAGCAATGAGCTTTCCGATTTCACTGTCGTTGTTTGCAGAGATTGATGCCACCTGCTCGATCTTCTGGTTGTCGTTTCCAACTGTCTGAGACTGTGCGCGAAGACCTTCAACAACAGCTTTTACAGCTTTTTCAATACCGCGCTTCAGGTCCATTGGATTGGCACCGGCAGCAACGTTTTTCAAACCTTCTGTAATAATTGATTGTGCAAGAACAGTCGCTGTGGTAGTACCATCACCTGCGATATCAGCAGTCTTGCTTGCTACTTCTTTCAACATCTGGGCACCCATATTCTCAATTGGGTCTTCCAGTTCGATCTCTTTTGCAACGGTTACACCGTCTTTAGTAATGCCAGGTGCACCGAATTTTTTTTCGATCACCACGTTACGGCCTTTTGGTCCAAGGGTGACTTTTACGGCATTGGCGAGAATGTCGACACCACGCTTCATCTTGTTGCGTGCATCTGTGTCAAAAAACAATTGTTTTGCCATTTTTATTTACGTTTTGAAATTTTAATGAATGTGATTGCAGTTGCTTAAACGATTGCGAGAATATCACTTTCGCGCATGATCAGGAAGTCGTCTCCCTCGATCTGGATCTCTGTACCGGCATACTTACCGTACAATACTGTATCACCAACTTTCACAGTTACAGGCTCGTCCTTTTTGCCAGGTCCAGCAGCTATAACGATACCACGCTGTGGTTTTTCCTTAGCTGTGTCTGGAATAATAATACCGCCGGCTGTTTTTTCTTCAGCAGCCGCCGCTTTTACAATTACCCTGTCATGAAGGGGGGTAACAGAAAGATTCTTTGACATACTC
>CAZCKF010000323.1:0-729 GCA_964499155.1 uncultured Chitinophagaceae bacterium | reverse complement strand
TCCGGCGAATAGGTGCGCAAATGTAGGCGATTATTATGCCACCCTGTCAAAAGGCGAAAAAATTACAGGTTTACCCGAATCCGCTGAATTTTTGGCCGGACCGGATGGTACATAGTCTGTCATTATTGACGAGCTCTTTGTAATAGCCATTGGCTATTGGCCTTTGGTTGTTGGAGGCACTGATGAAGCTTTACGTGAAATTTCTGATTTACCTCCAAAAGCGAACAGCCAGCACCCAACCGCTCATATGTAAACGGTTGTCATTCTGAGCCGAATATATAGTCACTTCGAGTTTTAGTGTATAAGTCGAAGAATGACAACGGTCGTTCACGCTTATCTTCGTCACCCAAGGAGACAAGGACGATGATTAGCAGAAGAAATATCCGTGTGAAAGTGATGCAGACGTTGTATACCCTGTCAAGCCAGGAAAAAGAATCCAGCCAGGCAGACCCGGTCAAGATCTTACAAACGCACTTCGAACATAGCCGCCGTTTATTGGTATACGTGATGCACTTCCTGACAGAGGTTGCTCGATATGCCGAATCTGATTCACACCAGCGTGCTTCCAAACATTTACCTACAAAAGAAGACCTGAACGTTAATACCAAGATCGCGGGTAATGAAATTCTCTGGAAAATCTTAGAGGACGCGTCGTACAGGGAAATTGTAAAAAAGGATAGGCCTGAACTGATCACACAAAAAGACCTTGTCAAGAAAGTGTATACTGAT
>CAZCKF010000322.1:0-4580 GCA_964499155.1 uncultured Chitinophagaceae bacterium | reverse complement strand
CTGAATTAGAAAGAGCAACATCGAAAGCTGCCTGCAGATTTTATGATGCGAATACTGGTTATGCCGGAGGTTTCTTTGTAACAGGTCCACCATTCCAGGGCGGTATGTTTAAATCACAGATTGTTTTTCAAACAAACGAAACCCAGAGGAATGCTGATGTAACTAAATCAGAAGTTGCAGAACAGAACATTCCGGTCAAATCATTATTAAAAGTGTATCCATCTCCTGCAAAGGATGTTGTAAACATTTCCATGCCTGAAGCATTGCGCGACAATGTAAATGTTATAAGCCTGGTAAGCAGCGATGGAAAAGTGGTGCAGACTTTACGATCAAAAGCATCAGGATTAATTCAGTTAAATGTCAGTAACGTGTTACCTGGTGTTTATATCCTTCGTATCCAATCAAAAACACAAACAATTAATAAGACAATTACAATAGTTAGGTAAATAGTGTGTGGTAAAGTAAGAGAGCAACCTTTGGTTGCTCCTTTTTTTTATTTGTATGCTTTGTTCAATTTTAAACTCAACACAACGGCAATGAAAAATTCATTATTCATTAGTGCTTTCATTTTGTTTTCCAACCTGGTATTTGCGCAGGTGCCTTATAATGCTGCAGCACCGAATGGATACACAAAGAAAGCATCTGTTTCGGAACAAATCGGTCTTACAAATATTTCAATAACCTATCATCGTCCTGCAGTAAGAGGACGAGAAGGAAAAATTTGGGGAGGTGTGGTTCATACCGGTTTTATTGACCAGGGATTTGGAAGTCGAAAGCCTGCACCATGGCGCGCGGGAGCGAATGAAAATACAGTCATTGAATTGGATAATGATGTAAAAGTCGAGGGTCAACTTCTCTCAAAAGGGAAATATGGTTTGTTCATTGCCTATGATCCAACAGAAAGCACGGTTATTTTTTCGAAAAAATCAGATTCATGGGGTTCTTTTTTTTATAATGAAATGGACGATGCCCTGCGAATAAAAGTAAAAAATCAACAATTGGAAAAAAGTGTTGAACACCTGAAATACGAATTTTCAAATCATACACCCAATTCGGCAATGATAGCTCTCTCATGGGAAAAGTTGTCGATACCCTTTAAAATTGAAGTCGATCATTTGCAACAACAATTTGATGCATTTGTAGCAGAGTCAAAAAACCCGCGCGGTTTTACATCACAGGGATTGACAATTGCTGCCAACTGGACACTTCAGAATAATTACCAGCTCGAAAAAGGACTTGAATGGGCAACCCTGGCATCGGGTCAGAATTTTCCGGGGAATCCAAGTTCATTTTCTGCATTATCCATCAAGGCCTTGATCCTTGAAAATCTCGGCAGATCTCAGGATGCTGCAACAGTAATTGAAACAGCCCTGCCATTGGGCAATATGAATGAGCTTCAACAATTCGGAAGGCAACTTGTGTCAGCCAAAAAACCCAAGGTTGCATTAAAAGTATTTGAGTTTAATTACAATAAAAATCGCGATCACTTCATGACATTGACAGGTATGGCGCGTGGATTATCGGCTAATTCGGAGTATGCAAAGGCTTTGGAATTTGCGAACAAAGCATTGCCATTAGCCCCGAATGAAGCAGGCAAACAGGCAGTACAGGCTATGATCGATAAGCTGAAAGTTGGAAAGGACATTAATTAAATTTTGATTAATTAAATCGTAATACGTAAACTGGCTGTATGAAAATTTTCCAGCAGCAGTTAACAGTCACACAGAAAAAAAGAGGATTTCACCTGATCACGAATGATGTCATCAATGCGATGATTGAAATATCAGCATTAAAAAAAGGTCTTTGCCAGGTATTCATTCAACATACATCTGCATCATTGACGATAAATGAAAATGCTGATCCCACTGTAAGAAAGGATTTTGAAATGTTCTTTAATAAAACAGTAAAGGAAAATGATGCTGATTACACACATGATTCCGAAGGAGCTGATGACATGCCTGCACATTTAAAAAATGCTTTGCTCGGAAGCAGTGTGATTATTCCAATTCAAAATGGTAAGCTGGCACTTGGTACCTGGCAGGGCATTTATTTATGCGAACACAGAGATCATGGAGGAAGTAGAAATATTGTAATTACTGTTTGGGGAGAATAATGGTATATGAGCTTGGTTACAATTCTTTGTGTTCAGTTTAATTTACCTGTATAAGTAACCTTCACCTTTAACACCAATGCTCGGTAATTAGGTCTACATTACGGTGTTGCGGGTTATTCTACCTGCAGATAAAACTTTTAAATGTCAAATATCACACAGGTTGTCGGAACCGATAAGAACATGACAACCATGAACAGAGGAGTAATTGCGTCTGGATTGAATCAAATTCTAAGTGACAGAGGTCCATATACGCTTTTTGCACCTTCTGATCTTGCTTTTGGTAAACTGGACACCGGTATGGTGGAAAACCTTCTGAAACCAGAGAATAAGCTTAAGCTTACATCGCTTTTAAATCATCATGTTATCCCTGGAAAATTCGATTTCAAAGATTTTCAGGATGGTCAGAAATTAAAAACTTTGGATGGCAAAGAACTATCCATAAAAATTACAAATGGCCAGGTGAGTATCGATGGCGCAATGATTCAAAACCGTGATGTAAAATCTTCGAATGGCGTAATCCATTCAGTCGATAAAGTACTTAGTAACTAATTGCTCCTTTTTCTTAACTAACCACGCTTTCATAGGTGGTTGTTTTTATATCACTCATCCCTGAAAAAGTGTTACCATTACCACCGGTTTTGTGCCCGGTAAAACTTGCACAAGTAAGCTGATGTATGAATAAACAAGGCCCCATTATTGTGATTGAAGATGATATGGATGATCAGCACACACTGCAATTAATTTTTGAAAAGCTGAATTACCCAAATAAAATAATATTTTTCTCTGATGGAGAAAAAGCACTCGAGTTCTTAAATAACACATACCCATCCCCCTTCCTGATCCTTTCTGATATTAATATGCCCAAACTAAATGGGCTCGATCTGAAAAGAAAGATCCATACAGACGCAGCATTGCAGGTTAAATGCATACCCTATCTTTTCTTTACAACAGCCGCTAACAAAAAATCTGTTGTTGATGCCTATAGCATGTCTGCGCAGGGATTTTTCATCAAAGATTCCACAGATGGGGAATTAGAGAAGACAATCAGTATAATGATTGAGTATTGGCAACGATGTTTTTCACCCAATCAATTCCCACTCGATAGGTAAGGCGTGATAATTGTAGCTATACCACATGCATTCCCATAATCCCCCAAATACAGAAATCATACTTTCTTTCAGATCAGTTACAGAACTGGCAAAGTTCAAAAATGAATGTGGTTGCAGAGATTTCTATATTGACCGTGATGCGCTGACACTTGTTGGCACTTTTTCGGAAGAACAAATACGACTAGCCACAACTAAATACGCTGCTATGTACCAGTCAGAACCTGAAATAAAAAGCTCGCATGGTTAGTAAAACTGACCATTTCAAATCTTATAATTATATAACCTTTTTATAGAATTGCATAACAACCAATGTGTAAGGTCTCATTAGCTTTACCTAAAGCTTTAAACACATTCCTTAGAATTACCCCAACATTCTTTCAGTCCAGGCAATTTTTATCTGCTAAGAAAGCTCTATGAAGAGCTTTCTTTTATTTTAAATATTGGAGTAAAACCCAGCTTGGCTGTAAATAAAAATATTGGCGGCAAAACTGTAATTTCCCAAGTGATGGATTAAACACCCAACGATTTCAGCGTGCGAATCGTTTAAATGACTTATCAGGAAAAATGAAATTACTCATCAAAAATATGGTGAGCCTCCGGTGTAAAATGATTGTAAAATCAGAATTGGACAGGCTGGGCCTGGAATACAACATTGTGGAACTGGGGGAAGTTGAGATTAAACATGACATTCCAATTGAATTGCTGGAAGAATTAAAATTATCGCTGCTTCGTTCGGGTCTTGAGATCATGGAGGATAAGAAAAGTATCCTCATTGAAAAGATCAAAAACCTTATCGTGGAGTTGATCCACTACAATGACGAATTACCTAAGATCAATTATTCAGCATACCTCGCAGAAAAACTGAATTATGATTATAACTACCTCAGCAATCTATTTTCGGAAGTAAAAGGAATTACGATCGAACATTTCATTATTGCGCACAAAATTGAAAGGGCGAAAGAATTGCTTATTTATAACCAATTAACACTTACAGAAATTGCTGATCTGCTTCATTACAGCAGTGTGTCGCATTTGTCCAACCAGTTTAAAAAAGTAACCGGACTCACCCCAACATTTTTCAAGAAAATGAAACACAAGAGGCTGATTGCACTTGAAAATTTATAATCGTCTGCTTATCGAGTAGACGGCTAATCAATGAACTATACAATCTAATCTGGTGATTGTATAACACCAGATGCAATAATTAAACAGACCTTCATTAGTTCAAGAATACTAATGAAACAAAAAAACGGAAATCAAGATTACAATCTGATGGAACTGGAGAAACAAGTAGCGCATATTATAGTTGAAATAGTTGAGTATGTTCCTAATGCAGTTGTAAGCAAAACAATTATTAA
>CAZCKF010000321.1:884-4604 GCA_964499155.1 uncultured Chitinophagaceae bacterium | reverse complement strand
TTGTCCTCCATTCAAATTTTATATCATGGACGCATGGAAAAAATACCAGGATACGAACCAGCAACGTTTTCTCGATGAAATGATCGCTTTATTACGTATACCATCAGTTAGCGCAAAGACTGAGCACAAAGATGATATGCGTGCCTGTGCCGCACTTGTAAAGCAACAATTAGCTGCAGCAGGCGCTGATCGCGCTGAAGTAATGGAAACGGATGGACATCCTGTCGTATATGCAGAGAAAATTATTGATCCTTCAAAGCCAACAGTACTTGTATACGGGCATTACGATGTACAGCCACCGGAACCGCTGGAATTATGGCACAGTGGTCCATTTGATCCGGTTATAAAGGACGGAAAAGTTTTTGCGCGCGGATCTGCTGATGATAAAGGACAATTTTACATGCATGTGAAAGCGCTTGAAACAATGGTAAAGACAAACACCATGACAACAAACATCAAATTCCTGATTGAAGGTGAAGAAGAAGTAGGCTCACCAAGTCTTGGAAAATTTGTCGCAGCAAATAAAGAACTGTTAAAGGCTGATGTGATTTTGATCAGTGACAGTTCCATGCTGAGTATGGAAAACCCATCACTCGATACAGGTTTACGTGGTTTAAGTTATATCCAGGTTGAAGTAACTGGTGCTGATCGCGACCTGCACAGTGGAACATATGGAGGTGCTGTTGCAAACCCAATTACAATACTTGCAAAAATGATTGCAAGCTGTCATGATGAAAATAACCATATAACCATCCCTGGTTTTTATGATGATGTATTAGAAGCAACAAAAGAAGAACGTGAACTGATGGGACGCGCACCATACGATGAGGAAGAATACAAAAAAGAACTGGGAGTGAAAGAATTGTGGGGCGAAAAAGGCTACACTACCAATGAAAGAACAGGTATCCGTCCAACATTAGAATTAAATGGTATTTGGGGTGGTTATACTGGTGAAGGCTCAAAAACTGTATTGCCATCAAAAGCGCATGCAAAAATTTCTGCACGATTGGTACCTAACCAGTCCTCTCATAAGATGACTGAACTGTTGTTAAATCATTTCAAAAAAATTGCACCTCCAGGTGTTACAGTAAAAACTTTTGAATTGCATGGTGGAGAACCCTACCTGACTCCTATCAATAGTAAAGGTTACAAGGCTGCAGCGAAAGCAGTGAAAGAAACTTTCGGCAAAGAACCAATACCAGTTCGTGGAGGTGGCAGTATTCCTATTTGTTCAATACTTGAAAAAGAACTTGGAATCAAGATCGTATTCATGGGATTTGGTCTTGACAATGACAACCTGCATTCGCCGAATGAAAAATATAATATTGAGAATTATTACAAGGGAATTGAAACGATCCCTTACTTCCATAAATATTTTGCTGAGAGTTGAGAAGTTGACGTGAATGAAATCCGTAAAAGAAAAATTACGCCTCGATAAATATCTCTGGGCGATCCGTTTATTCAAAACCCGCACCCTTGCTGCAGCCGCATGTGATACTGGGAAAGTGAAATTTAATGGTGTTGCAGCAAAAGCTTCCAAACAGGTTGTTGTTGGTGATGAATATGAAGTAAAGACCGAGGAAAAAAGATGGCGCATAAAAGTTGCAGAACTCCTCTTTTCCCGGGTTCAATATTCTGAGGCAATCAAATACTACATCGATATTACTCCTGCAGAAGAAATAGAAAGACTTCAATACCAGGCTGCAAGTTTTCATACAGGAAAAAGACAAAGTAAGATTGGGAGACCAACAAAGAAAGAACGAAGAGAACTGGATGATTTTAAAGGAGAATAATCGATTCAATGTGAACTTTAAGTAAATGGAAAACATAAAATGCACATCTGATAAATATGTGTTTCAATTATTATTTACCAATTAATAAAGTGTTTTCAATTTTAAACCAGGTGCTCAAAGCTTGCTTTGCCTGACCTCGCGGCCACTCGCAGCTCGCAGCTCCAAGCTCGAAGCTTGATTATCTTCGCATCATGCAAATCCACATTCTCACCGTCATGCCGGAATTACTGGATAGTCCGCTCAACCATTCCATCATGAAACGTGCGCAGGAAAAAGGATTGCTGACTGTAAAGACACATCATTTGCGCCAGTGGGCGGTAAATGAATACGGGCAGGTGGATGATTACCAATATGGCGGTGGAGCAGGAATGGTGATGATGTGTGAACCACTTGCAAATGCAATTGAAAGTTTGCAAAAAGAGAAAGCCTTTGATGAAATAATTTATTTAACTCCGGATGGTGAAAAATTTGATCAACAAATCGCCAACCAATTATCACTTAAAGAAAATATTTTAATGATCTGTGGTCATTACAAGGGCATTGACCAACGCATCCGCGATCATTTTGTAACAAGAGAAATTTCAATCGGAGACTATGTATTAAGCGGAGGTGAAATTGCTGCAGCCGTATTAGTCGATGCAATTGGAAGATTACTACCTGGGGTATTAAATGATGAAACCTCTGCACTATTCGATTCTTTCCAGGACCAATTACTCGCTCCACCCGTGTACACGCGCCCTGCAGATTTCCGTGGATGGAAAGTTCCCGATATCCTTCTCAGCGGTGATCCTAAAAAAGTAGATGATTGGAGATTTGAACAATCACTCGAGCGAACAAAACAACGAAGACCTGATCTATTGGAAGAGTAATTAAATGTTCAATATTCAATTCTGAATGTTCAATTGCCCTTACGAAGCCATCAGTGAGCACTGAACATTGAACATCGAACATTCTTATTAGCGTTAATTAGCATTAATTAGCGTCAATTAGCGTAAACAAAAATCCCCCACCTTGAAAGATGAGGGCTAGGACTAGGGACATTGTAAAAAGGGCAAAATTTGAATCCGCAATTGCGAATCGTATCAACCCTCCTTAACCATTCTTTACGGGCGTCTTTTTTCCAATCGGCACTGGTTTTGGAAGTGGAAACAATCCAAGTTGTTGCAGGATATGTAATAAAATCTCTTTCATCGGTTAGCTAAATGAAATAATGTTTTAAAAAAAATTAAGCAGTTAGTTTTGGGTAGTTAGCAAGGGAATCACATTCGTTTTTGACTTGATCCTACATCCTCTCTTTAATTCTTAGCAGTTCTAATTAGTGTCCTTTTATCAGCATCTTTAATTATCACCCATTAGCGTTAATTAGCGATAATTGGCGTTAGTAAAAAGAGCCCCGCCAGGAATAGCAGGGCGTCACCCTTAACCATACGAAACCAAGTCGTTTAATATTTTGATCAGTGTACTTTCTTGTTTGATGACTCAAAATTACTGAGCTAAAACACCCCTTATGGTTTCACTTCGATGAATACCGGGGGTTTGTCGTTGAAACCAAAAAAAGAATAGCAAACAGCCGGGCGAAGGTCCAAGGTCCAGGATGACAAGGTCCAGGAAAGAATTTAAGAGGTAAGATTCAAGGGCTTCGTAGCACAGATTTGCCAAAACAATCAACAGATCAATTGTATGTTTCCAGCATTTCTTTTGCTTCAGTCAGAGCATATTTGCAAACGGTGATCACTTCCTGCATAATGCCGGCTGTTTCAGTACTATCGGGATGGTTTTCAATGTGATCAAGCAATGGATGAAGACGCTCTGTGAGGCCCAAATAAGCAACGGAAGATTTCATACCATGCGCAATTACCTGTGCTTTCCTTTTATCATTTGTAGTAATGGCTGATTCCAGTTCATTGAGTTCACCGGGAAGTTGTTT
>CAZCKF010000321.1:0-874 GCA_964499155.1 uncultured Chitinophagaceae bacterium | reverse complement strand
ATGATCTCCTTTTCGAATGCAGTATTCCCACTGCTCAATTCCTTCAGGTAATCGAGGTTTGTTATTTTTCCATTTATTGCTTTTTCATTCTGCCCAAATAAAGTAATCAACCTGAATAATTCTGCTTCTTTGATCGGCTTTGAAATGTAACTGTTCATTCCATAAGAAAGACATTTCTCTTTTTCACCAGGCATTGCATGTGCTGTCATTGCAATTACCGGAATTTCGGATTTTAATTCATTGCGAATTTTTTGTGTGGTAATGTAACCATCCATTTCCGGCATCTGTATGTCCATCAGAATGAGATCAAAATTGGAGACACGAAGTTTGTCAATTACTTCATTACCATTTAAGGCAATGTCATATTTCACATTCCATCTTTCAAGTAAATGACGCATCAGTTGCTGGTTCATTTCATTGTCTTCAGCAACCAGCACACTCACGCCAGGGAGCATATTATTCTGGTACAATTCATCAATTGCAGAAATAGAATAATCAACCGCACTTTCAGATATCCAATAAGGCAATTCAAAAACAAATTCAGTTCCCTTGCCTTCTTCACTCGAAAGATGAATAGTGCCTTCCTGCAAATCAATTAATTGTTTTACTATGGAGAGACCGAGACCCGTTCCACCATATCTTCTCGTGGTTTCAGTTTCAGCCTGCTGGAATCTTTCAAAAATGGATTGTTGTTTATCTTTTGAAATACCAATACCCGTATCGGTAATTCTGAATCTCAATCGAATTGCTTTGTCTTCCTGTGATAGTTTTTCTACTTCCAGTTTTATTCCGCCGTTCCTTGTAAACTTGATAGAATTTCCCAAAAGGTTAACCAGTATTTGCGTAAGACGAACCGGATCACCTGCAATTGTTT
>CAZCKF010000320.1:0-4622 GCA_964499155.1 uncultured Chitinophagaceae bacterium | reverse complement strand
TTGTTAACGGAACAGGAGGCAATGGATCATTATCATTAATAATCTGAGACAATAAAAAAGATCCAGATGGATTTTTTCTATAAACTAACACATTCCCTGATTTACCATTTTGTGATGTTGACAAGTATTTATAAAAATAACCAGCCGGTGCACTTACCAGGATGTGATTTGCGTTGACACTAACAGAAACTCCAAATAAAGAATTTAAATCATAACCCTGGTTTGTTTGTAAAAACACTGTACCTGCTCCAGTCCACGTTGTAATATTCCTCCTATAAAAATGAACAGAAGCAGTCAGATTCGCACCGGTTGTCGCAAAAGGTGCAGACACCACAAGCACATCACCATATAAAGAAATTGAAAACCCGTATTGCGAATTTGCTACGGAACCGGAAATTTTTTGTTGAAATGACCACACGCCACCGCCATAAACAAAAACGTATGCTGCTCCAGAATTCGTCAATGCACTGGGAGTAATTCTATCGTGAAATGGAGCACCTATTGCACAATAATCACCATCGATTTCCAAATCCCATCCAAAGTTGTCATCGACTAAAATATCACTACCCTGTATTGTTTGCTGATAATTCCATGTTCCGGAAATTAATCTATACGCAAATACAGCACCGCGATTTGATCCTCCAAGATCTGCATATGGCGCACTTGCCAGAAATGCCGGACCAAAAATGGAAGAATTATTTAATGAAACGGTGTAACCGAAATTATCTCCTGCTGCAAGGGTCCCGTTTTTTATAAAAGATGTTTGTTCTGTCCAGGTGTCATCAGGATTTTTTACAAACACATATACTTTTCCAGCATCAACACTTCCTGAAACATCATGATATGGTGCACCTACAATAATATAATTGCCGGAAGTAGAAACGGAAGTTCCAAACCTCGCATTGGCTTGAAAGTCGGAAGCGTAAATCTTCGCTGTCATTATCCATGAACCCTCACTTCTCTGGTAAACATAAACTGCACCGGTTAATGTGGATGCTCCGTTTGAAGAACCGGGCGCTCCAACAGCCATTAAGCCATCTCCCATTGAAACATCAAAACCAAACATTGAAGTCGTACTAAAATCAGATTCAGGGGCAGACATTTGTTGTGGATACATCGCTGAACTATTGGATGTGCCTGCAAGTTTTTTCCACCGGGTACCATCATATAGATACAGTTCGCTCGCGTCGGTATCAAACACAACCAGACCTGCAGCAGGGTTAATGATCGCATTTCTTTGTGCTGTTGAGATGCGAGGTGGCAAAAATCCCTTGGAATTTGTCTGCAAATCCAGAATAGATGAATTGTGCGGTGGTGTGCTCGATCCAATTGTGACTCCCTGGCCAAATCCCGTTATCGATATTAGTAATACAGAAATTGTAATAAACTTTTTAAAGTTTTCCATTTTCATAACAAGTCTTTTAGTAAGAAAGATGTGGTTGAATCAAGGGGGGATTGTGTATTTATCGACAGGGATTGGCGGACAGCGAGAACATTAATATCGAAAAAAAAAGCGAGGTTACCGAATTGTTTTGCTGTTTTTTTTGATACTGTTTCGAGTAGCTTTTTCAATTTTAATCCATTGCACCCCGTACATCACTTTCAATTATATTTACCCGATAATTATCACTCGTGAACGAAATCAAGGCGAATCCGATCCAATCCCTTGGGTATAATTTTATTGATAAAAAATATTTACCTGACGGAAAGGATGAATACCACCTGCGCAACATTCAGAACAGAAATGGAATTACATACCGCAGGATAACTGCCCATGAAACTGAAGTTTTACTTCGAAATAATAATATTTCCGATAACTGGGATAATGTTCGGGTATCAGATTCATTTGACCCGGAACTTGTAAAAAACTGTAAGTTTTTCGGGCTTGTTAGAATTGGCAAACTTGAACCACTCTTTCTTGATTTTCATGATGTACGACTGCCAGTTGGTTTGTACGACAGTGTGATCATCAGTTGCGACTTCGGGGATAATGTTGTTATCAGCAATGTGAATTACCTGTCACACTACATTATCGGCAACAATGCAGTAATTGTAAATGTGCACGAACTGGCAGCAACCGACCACGCAAAATTTGGAAATGGTATCATTAAAGTTGGAGAACAGGAATCAGTTCGAATATGGCTGGAAATTTGTAACGAAAATGCAGGCAGGAGTGTGATACCATTCATTGACATGCTTCCGGGAGATGCATATATCTGGTCGCGATACAGGGATGATAAAGTGCTGATGGAAAAGTTCAAGGAATTCACCCAGGAAAAATATGATCCGCAACGTGGGTATTACGGTAAGATCGGCGATCGGACGATTATAAAAAATACAGGCATCATAAAAGATGTGTGGGTTGGAAGTGATGCCTACATTAAAGGAGCGAATAAATTAAAAAACCTCACTATCAATTCGAATGCGCAGGCAATGACTCAAATTGGTGAAGGATGTGAACTTGTTAATGGAATCATCAGCGAGGGATGCCGCGTTTTCTATGGCGTAAAAGCAGTAAGATTTATTCTCGCTTCCAATTCTCAGTTAAAATATGGCGCCCGGCTAATTAATTCTTATTTAGGAAATAACGCAACCATCTCTTGCTGCGAAGTATTGAATTCATTGATCTTCCCAGCACATGAACAACACCACAACAATTCATTTTTGTGTGCAGCACTGATTATGGGGCAGAGTAATATGGCTGCGGGTGCTACGATTGGTTCAAATCACAACAGCCGAAGTGCCGACGGAGAAATAATAGCCGGCCGTGGATTTTGGCCAGGATTGTGTGTAAGCCTGAAACACAATTCAAAATTTGCAACATTTTGCCTGATCTCTAAAGGTGATTTCCCTGCGGAATTAAATATTCCATTTCCATTCGCACTTGTTCATAATGATGTAAGCAGAGATAAAATTGTGATCATGCCTGCATATTGGTTTATGTACAATATGTATGCTTTATCACGCAATGCAAACAAATATGTTGATCGCGATAAAAGAAAAGAGCGCATCCAGCATATTGATTATGATTACCTGGCTCCTGACAGTGTGAATGAAATGTTTTCCGCACTTGAGTTGCTTGAAATAGCTGCAGCCGAATCATATGCTGCAAAGAAAAGAAGTAAGGTCCCGAAAAACGCTGCTAAAACCGGCAGGGGCTTATTGCATTCAAAAAATAAATTGAACGGCATTCCCATTCATGCCACAAACATTGAAAATTCTCAGAGACAGGTTGAAATTGTAAAAGCAGCCGAAGCATATAAAACTTACCGCCAGTTTATTATTTATTATGGTGCCATTCATTTACTGAAATTTATCAGGGAAAACAACATCAGCGATTTTAATGGTTTAAAATCAAATTTGCCAACCGATATCTCACGCAAACCATTTATCAATGTTGGTGGACAGATCATGCCCACAGCTTCCGTTAAATCGTTAATCACTGATATCCATGAGGGAAGAATTAATAACTGGAGTGGGGTACATCTTTTTTACATGGAGCAGGGAGAGATCTATGAAGAGGAAAAAGCACTGCATGCTTATGCTTCTTTACTTGAGATACTTGACATCAGCCCCAAGAAATTTGACAATAAAGTTTTCCGCAGTGTAATGCAACAGGCGCTGGAAACTAATAAATTGATTTTGGATGGTATTGTATCCTCCCGCGCAAAAGACTATTCAAATCCATTCCGTAAAATGGTTTATGAATCCATTGCTGAAATGGAAGAAGTGGTGGGAAAGCTTGAAGAAAATTCTTTTATCAGGCAACAACAAAAAGAATCAGAATCTTTCCAGGAATTCGTTAAAAATGTAATTGCCCAATTTTCGAAATGACGGTTGATGGTTTCATAGATGCCCTGCCCACCAATGAAAAGAAAGTGGCTGAACAAGTCAGAGCATTGATCTTTGAATCAGTTCCAGGCATTGAAGAAAAAATAAGCTATACACTTCCATTCTATCATTACTTCGGCATGTTCCTTTATCTCTGCCCAAGACGGACAAAAGGTTTGGACGTCACTTTTTGCAGGGGAATTGATCTTATAGATGCATTTCCATTCCTAGAAATGCGTGGCAGAGCCATCGCTGCTTCACTTATTCTCGAAACACCTAAAGATATTTTCGAAAAGGACCTCCCGCAATTGATTATTACTGCTGCTGAATGGAACAGGGAAGCAAAAAGGTTGGGAATACCAATGGTTAAAAAGAAATAAATTTAAGATTGAAGTTGGAAAAATTACAAGTGAGCTGACAGAATTGGAAAAACATTTCTTCCGCTGCTTTTGACCTCAATAAAATAAATGCCGGTTCTTGTAATTTCATGAGCATATCTGTTAATACCGGGTAATATGTTAATGGGAAGTTCCAGAATTTTCATTCCCATACTGTTGTAAAGTATAATGTGAGCTGAGTGAATTTCTACTTCGCTTTTAATAACAATTGATTTATTTTCTACCCAGACATCGAATTTATTGTTTAGTAATACCCGAATGATGGATGAAAAAAATCCTGAATCTCCGATGCTTAAATGTACCCTGTAAAAACCTGGTTGTTTTATTTCTGATCGATAGGTAGATGTGTTTTTCCGTTGTTTTAATGAATCAATGGTTGTAAAATTTGCTCCG
>CAZCKF010000319.1:0-4661 GCA_964499155.1 uncultured Chitinophagaceae bacterium | reverse complement strand
AATTCACCATCGAGGCTGTATCCGATCTGGGATTGTTGTTTTTCGTAGTCAACATCTTTCTCCAGTTGAAGCGCCTTACTCTGCCAGATAATATTCATTGAATTGGCAGGGATCATTTCAGCAGCCCTGTGAAGAATGACATTGAAATCAAGCATGTATTGGTTTGCAGGCAATACAAAATGGTGTGTGATGTATTCTGCGCCTGTTGAATCTGCACCCTTTAAATGATACACGATTTCAGTACCGCCTGTTGCGTTTTTTGAAACCTGGGGTGCGGAGAAAAACAGATCAGAAACCTGTGCAGTCTGGTTGACATCGGTTTGAATGGCATATGAAAAACGATCATAATTGGTTGCACCCAATCGAACAATCGATGAATCACGGTTTTTGAATTTTTTTAATTCAACCCATGAAGGTTGTCCACCCTTATTTGTAAATGCAATTTTAATCAACTCATTTTCTACAATGGTCAATGCCTCGGTGCCACCTGTCTGTCCGAATTTTCCGGCAGCATTGATCCTTATCTGTGAATCGACCCTTTGTGAATCAGATCTTTGTTTTATCGTATCCAGCTTGGGAGCAGCAGCACGTGCAAGAGAATCAGAAAGCGCTTTCTGTTTTTGAAAAGCTTTCTGTTCGTTCGTGGTGTAAACAAAATATGCGATAAAGAGTACGCCCAGGGCTAAAAAGCCCAGGACGGTATTGCGATCAAATTTCATTCAGTTCTTTTGAGGTGCGCAAAGATATCTGAAGTTCCAATGCAGTCACCAGTTTTAAAAGCTTAAATCATTTCGCTTTGAAGCAGCGGATTCCTCATAGAAGTGCGCTGTTCATTGTATTGTCTAGCCGCTGCCACAAAATGAACAAATAGCGGGTGTGGCTTCTCAACAGTGCTTTTCAATTCAGGGTGATATTGAACTCCGATGAAGAAAGGATGATTGGGAACTTCCATGATCTCCACCAGCCCGGTTTGCGGATTGACACCACTGGCAATCATTCCATTTTGCTCGAACTGGGATAAATACATGTTGTTAAACTCAAAACGGTGCCGGTGTCTCTCTGAAATTTCATTGTTCTGGTAGATCCGTGCAGCAAGCGTGTTCTCTTTTATGATACATGGGTATGAACCAAGTCGCATCGTTCCGCCTTTGATGGAAATTTTCTTTTGCTCTTCCATCATATCAATGACTGCATTGGTAGTATCGGCATCCATTTCCGTGGAGTGCGCACTGGTGAGACCCAATACGGTTCTTGCATATTCAATTACTGCCATCTGCATTCCAAGACAGATCCCGAAAAATGGCAAACCATTTTCACGCGCATATTTTACTGCTGTAATTTTTCCTTCAATTCCACGGTGACCGAAACCAGGGGCAACAAGTAATCCATCAAGTCCCTGCAGTTTTTCAGGAACATTATCTGGAGTTATAAATTCTGAATGTATGTATTGCACCTGCACCTTGCATTCATTCAATGCGCCTGCATGAATGAATGATTCAAGTATGGATTTGTAAGCATCCTGTAGCTCAACATATTTACCAATGAGACCAATCGTGACTTTTACTTTCGGGTATTTTAATTTCTCCAGAAATTCTTTCCATTTCGACATCTCCGGATCATGAAAATTGGTGATGTTCAATTTCCGCAAAACGATCAGGTCGAGTTTTTCTTTCAACATCAACATGGGCACTTCATAAATGGTAGCAGCATCAGGAGCTTCAATTACTGCATCCGGCTGCACATTACAAAACAGAGCGATCTTTCTTTTGATCTCCTGGTTGATTGGTTCTTCTGTCCTGCAAACGATAACATCAGGAAACACTCCATTTTCACTCAGCATTTTCACAGAGTGTTGCGTAGGTTTTGTTTTTAATTCACGTGCCGCCTTGAGATAGGGAATAAGTGTAAGGTGCACAACGATCAGGTCATCCTCCGGCATTTCCCACTGTAACTGACGTACCGCTTCGATATAGGGAAGAGATTCAATGTCACCGACCGTACCACCCAATTCAGTAATGATCACATCAAACTGGTTGGTTGCACCCAGTAATACCATTCTTCTTTTTATCTCATCGGTAATGTGCGGGATCACCTGCACAGTTTTACCGAGATATGCTCCCTCACGTTCTTTATTGATAACTGTTTGGTAAATGCGACCAGTAGTAACATTATTGGCCTGCGATGTATAGATGTTTAAAAATCTTTCATAGTGACCAAGATCAAGGTCAGTTTCTGCACCATCTTCCGTTACATAACATTCGCCATGTTCGTAAGGATTCAAAGTACCTGGATCCACATTGATGTATGGATCAAATTTTTGAATCGTAACTCTCAAACCTCTTGCCTGCAGAAGCTTGGCCAGTGAAGCGGCAATTATGCCTTTACCAAGCGAAGAGGTAACGCCCCCGGTCACAAAAATGTACTTTGACATATGTCTGGTTGTGTGTTTTTCAAAAAAAATAAAGGAATGGTGACTTCATCAAACAACACTTATAACTGATGATTCCTGAAATCAGCCTTTTCCTTGTGACCAGCGGAAATAAAAAAGGGAATAAAAATCCGGGAGGTCATGCAAAACTAAGCGAATTTTCCTGCCCATAAAAACAGCCAGGGCTGTTGTGGAAAAAAACGTTTTATCTTCAGTCATAACCCAAAAAACTGCTATGAGGTTCTTCATATTTTTTCTTGCAATCTCCTTTTCAATCAATGCTTTTGGGCAACGTACACTGATTTGGTGTGGCACCCTGATCGATGGGATTTCCAATACACCGAAAACCGAGATGACAATTGTTATTGAGAATAACAGGATTGCATCAGTTGAATCCGGTTACAGATCCCTCCAATCAGGTGAAAAATCGATTGACCTTAAAACCCGTTCTGTAATGCCGGGTTGGATCGATATGCACGTGCATATGGAGCACGAAACCAGTCCCACGAGATACATTGAAGGATTTACGCTCAATCCAGCTGATTTTGCTTTTCAGTCGGTCAAATTTTCTGAGACAACCCTGATGACAGGGTTTACAACAGTTCGCGACCTGGGAGGAATGGGAGTGAATATTTCATTGAGAAATGCGATCAATAAAGGATACATTAAGGGACCACGCGTTTTTACGGCTGGAAAATCATTGGCCACGACCGGTGGACATGCCGACCCAACCAACGGCTACCGGAGAGAACTGATGGGTGATCCCGGTCCACGTGATGGAGTGATCAACAGTCCGGACGATGCAAAAAAAGCAGTACGCCAGCGATACAAGGACGGCTCTGACCTGATAAAAATTACCGCAACCGGAGGTGTTCTAAGCATGGCAAAAAGCGGAAGTAATCCTCAATTCACTGAGGAAGAAATTCGCGCCATTGTAGAAACAGCCAATGATTACGGATTTAAGGTGGCTGTGCACGCTCATGGTGCAGAAGGAATGAAACGCGCCATTAGAGCAGGTGTGCATTCCATAGAACATGGGAGCCTGATGGATGATGAAGCCATCGCATTATTTAAAAAACATGGTACTTGGTATGTGCCTACCATTACAGCAGGTCAGGCAGTCGGTGATTCTGCAAAAATCCCGGGCTATTATCCAGCTATCGTTGTACCCAAAGCCTTGCAGATTGGGCCGCAGATCAAAAACACTTTTGCAAAAGCATATAAGGCCGGAGTGAAAATTGCCTTTGGAACTGATGCTGGAGTTTACAGGCATGGATTAAATTACCTCGAGTTCACTTATATGATCGAAGCAGGCATGCCCGCAATGGAGGCTATTAAAAGTGCGACTATCCATGCTGCAGATCTTTTGGGAATGAAAGATGAACTCGGATCAATTGAAAAAGGAAAGTTGGCAGACATCATTGCAGTAGATGGAAATCCATTAAGAGATAATGGTGCATTTGGCAGGGTTGTGTTTGTTATGAAGGATGGAGTTATTTAT
Source organism: uncultured Chitinophagaceae bacterium (assembly GCA_964499155.1). Taxonomy (GTDB): domain Bacteria; phylum Bacteroidota; class Bacteroidia; order Chitinophagales; family Chitinophagaceae; genus CAZCKF01. The sequence goes on along the minus strand of CAZCKF010000319.1, from coordinate 732 downwards.
AAGCAAAGCTTTAATTAGAACCTGGATTACTGACTTGGAACATACTTTAATTGTCAGTTCAAATAGGAAAATCACCATTGAACATTCAAAAATTCAGCATTGGGCATTTTTCTTTAAATTAGGCTATGTGGAAACTGCTGACCCTGTGCTGCCTGTTAATGGCAACTACTACTGGTGCCCAAAAAAACCAGCCGATCATTACTCCTTCTCCAGCTTTACTTAATACGCAATACCTGGAACCTACGATTACTGCATCGGCCAAAACTCTTTTGGATGCGACCTCATTTGAAATTTTAGATAACCGGTACGATAAAACGAAATCAGGATTTTATCCGGTATATAAACGCGCGCCTAAAACATTATTAATTCGCCCGGATTTTTCTGACTGGATGAAAAAATTGTTTGATCAGCGTTTTCAATTTTCAGGTAATTCTGACAGGAAACTTGTCGTTGTCATTCAAAAATTCTGGTTTACCAGTGAAGCAGACCAGAAGTTCACCGTGTTCAGGCAGAATTTGCAAAGCGTGCTCTATTACAATTTTGAAATGTTTTCGAAAAAGGATGGATTGTATTATCCAGTTAAAAGACTGGAAGGAAATTTCAAAGTTTACTTTACCGATGCATCCTCTTATTCTTTGCTTGCAGATTCATTCTTTCTGAAACTTTCGAATGAAATGGCTAATGTGAATTTTGAAAATTTTGAAAAGAATCCCAAGCCGGTTAATGAGACCA
>CAZCKF010000318.1:0-4668 GCA_964499155.1 uncultured Chitinophagaceae bacterium | reverse complement strand
TATTGATTATGCAAACGTATTTGCATTGACTGTTTATGGAAAGATCGGCATCAAGGTATGGATCTGTAAAGGTGAAGTACTGACGAAGAGAGATCTGAATCCAAATTTCGTGGGAGGTAAGAGTGATATCAGCGACCGTCGTGACCGCAGGGAACATGGTGGTGGCGGAGACAGAGGTGATCGCGGAGATCGCAGAGGTGGCGGAGGTGGTGACAGACGCCCGGAAAGAAGAGGCGATCGCAGATAATTGTAAACAAAATATTGAACTAGAAACAACATAATAAAATGTTACAACCTAAAAGATCGAAGCACAGGAAGATGCAAAAGGGCCGAATGAAGGGCGATGCAAAGCGCGGCACTACGATATCTTTTGGTTCTTACGGATTGAAGGCTATGGACAGTCATTGGATAACCGACAGGCAGATCGAAGCAGCACGTCAGGCATTGACTCGTCACATGAAGCGTGAAGGAAACGTCTGGATCCGCATTTTCCCTGACAAGCCCATAACACGCAAACCTGCCGAAGTGAGGATGGGTAAGGGTAAGGGTAACCTTGAATTCTGGGCTGCAGTTGTTAAGCCAGGTAGAATCCTGTTCGAAGTAGATGGCGTTACCGCAACGATCGCCCAGGAAGCACTCGAGCTTGCAGCAGGTAAGTTGCCCATTAAAACAAAATTTGTAAGCCGCCCTGACGTGGAAGCATAAACTTGAACCTGAAATTTTGAACGCATGGCAAAGAAGATTGAATTTTTGAAAAGTATACAGGGATTGAACGAAGCTGATCTAAAATCTAAGATCAGCGAAGACGAACAACGTTTGAAAAAACTTGAATTCGCACACGCAATCTCTCCATTGGAAAATCCAATGAATATCAGAGCGCTTCGCAAAGAGCTGGCGAGACTGAAAACAGAATTGAGAAAAAGAGAATTGAGTTTATAAAAGACTGCAATTGCAGTAGATAAATTAATAGCAATGTCAGAAAGAAATTTGCGCAAAACAAGAACCGGAGTTGTCACAAGCAACAAAATGGCAAAGACCATTACCGTTGCAGTAGAAAGAAAAGTGAAACACCCGATCTATGGCAAGTTCGTTAAGAAAACAACGAAGTTTCATGCACATGATGAAAAGAATGAATGCAGTATCGGGGATATTGTGCGCATCATGGAAACTCGCCCATTGAGTAAGTTGAAGAGATGGAGATTGGTGGAAGTAGTGGAGAAAGTTAAGTAAGGTGACTTATAGCTTAAAGCTTAAAGCTTATAGCTATCACAAAAGTAATCACAGCTAAAAGCTAAATAAAATGATTCAGCAGGAAAGCCGGTTAAATGTAGCAGATAACAGCGGAGCGAAAGAAGTGCTTTGTATCCGTGTACTTGGTAACAGCGGACAGCGCTACGCAGGGATTGGAGATACAATTGTTGTGAGTGTGAAGGACGCATTGCCTGCCGGCGGTATCAAGAAAGGAACTGTTACAAAAGCAGTAATCGTTCGCACAAAGAACAAACTGCGTCGCAAGGATGGATCCTATATCCGTTTCGATGACAATGCAGTTGTATTGCTTAACCAGTCAGACGAACCAAGAGGAACGAGGATTTTCGGACCAGTAGCGAGAGAGTTGAGGGATAAAGGTTATATGAAGATCATTTCACTTGCACCGGAAGTGTTGTAAGAAAGAGAATGGTGAATAGTGAAAAGTGAAAGGGTCGTGTACGGTTGCAATTACCTTTCATATTCGAAGAGAATAAAAATTGAAAAATTTCCGCGATAGCGGATTAAGAATAAAGAAAATGAAAACAAGATTCAGACCGAAGTACAATATCAGGAAAGGCGACAATGTTGTCGTTATCGCAGGTGATGATAAAGATCTTGCGAAGCCACGCCTGGTAAAGGAAGTAATGGTTGATGAAGGCAAAGTGATCGTTGAAGGTGTAAACATCATTACACGTCACACGAAGCCTTCTGCAAAAAACACGAAAGGTGGCATCGTTAAAAGAGAAGCGCCGATCCATATCAGCAATGTAATGCTGTGGGATGCTGCTCAAAAATCTGGTGCGCGCGTATCACGTGTAAAAAAAGACGGAACCACTGAAAGAGTTTTCAAGCAAAAACAAGTACAGAAGGAACAGAAAGAACAAAAAGTTCAGGGAGGTAAAAAATAATGGCAACAGCAACATCAAAATATACTCCACGCCTTCACAATAAGTACCGCGAAGAAGTGGTACCGGCGTTGATGAAAAAATTTGGTTATACCTCAGTGATGCAGGCTCCAAAACTGGAGAAGATCTGTTTGAACAGGGGTGTTAACGGTGCAGTTACGGATAAGAAGCTTGTTGATATAGCATTGGACGAACTGACAACCATCAGCGGTCAGAAGGCAGTAACAACAATGTCTAAAAAGGACATTTCGAATTTCAAGCTCAGAAAAAATATGCCGATCGGTGTTCGTGTAACGCTGCGCGGAGAAAAGATGTATGAATTCCTGGATCGCCTGATTGCGGTTGCACTTCCACGTGTTCGTGATTTCAAAGGCATTAATGAAAAATCATTTGATGGTCGTGGAAATTATACACTGGGTGTAACTGAGCAGATCATTTTCCCTGAGATCGATATTGATAAAGTAAATAAGATCACGGGAATGGACATCACTTTTGTAACAACAGCACAATCGGATGAAGAAGCATTTGAATTGCTGAAGGAACTTGGAATGCCTTTCAGAAATATTAATAAAGAAGCATCACAGGATCGCTAACATTATTAAACAAGAATTTAAAAACAATACATGGCAAAAGAATCAGTAAAAGCCAGGCAGCGTAAAAGGGAAAGAATGGTTGCCCAGCATGCGGAAAAACGTGCAGAGCTGAAAAAAGCAGGCGACTGGAAAGCCTTGGATGAACTTCCAAAGAATTCTTCCAAAGTTCGTTTGAAGAACCGTTGCCAGATGAGCGGCCGTCCAAGAGGATATGTTCGCTACTTCGGTATCTCACGTATTGCCCTGCGTGATATGGCTCTGAATGGAAAAATTCCAGGGTTGAAAAAAGCAAGCTGGTAACAGCTGCAATTCAAACTGATTGAATTTTCAGTTTGTTTAAAAACATTTTGAACTGATATAATTAAAGATAAAATGGTAACAGATCCTATAGCAGATTTCCTGACCCGCATCCGTAATGCACAGATGGCAGGTCACCGTATCGTTGAAATCCCTGCTTCAAACCTCAAAAAAAGAATGACAGAGATCCTGTACAACCAGGGTTACATTCTGAAATACAAATTTGAGGATGACAGCAAACAAGGTGTTATCAAGATCGCATTGAAATATGATCCGCAAACCAAGCAGCCTGCAATCCAGAGCATGGAACGCATCAGCCGTCCGGGTTTGAGGCAGTATGCCCGTCCTGCAGAATTTCGCAGGGTGAAGAATGGTCTTGGTGTTGCGATCGTGTCCACATCAAAAGGCGTGATGACCGATAAGGAAGCAAAAGCGCAGAACGTTGGCGGTGAAGTATTGTGTTACGTGTATTAATAAATGAATTGTCAGGCTTATAGCTTATAGCTTAAAGCTTACAGCTTAAAATAAAAGTTTATGTCTCGTATAGGTAGAAAACCAGTGAGTATTCCAAAAGGGGTGACCATCACCGTAGGAAACGACAATGTGATCACTGTGAAAGGACCGAAAGGTGAATTGAAGCAACAAGTTGATCGTGATATCAAAGTGGAAGTAAAAGAAGAAGAAGTTGTATTCGATCGTCCCACTGACCAGATCCGTCATCGTGCATTGCATGGACTTTACCGTTCACTTCTTTCCAACATGGTGAAGGGTGTAACGGAAGGTTTTACCAAAAAGCTTGAGTTGATTGGTGTTGGTTTTAAGGCAACCAACCAGGGCAACCTGCTTGATCTTTCACTTGGATATTCTCACAACATTTTGTTTGAGATTCCAAAGGAATTGAAAGTAACAACAGCACAGGAAAAGGGTCAGAATCCCCAGATCACACTGGAAGGGAATGACTACCAGCTTATCGGACAGGTAGCAGCAAAGATCCGTGGCTTACGCAAACCTGAACCTTACAAAGGAAAGGGTGTGAGATACCAGGGTGAAATTGTGAGAAAGAAAGCAGGAAAAGCTGCAGGTAAATAAAGTTTTCAATAAGTAGTCCTGGCAGCATCAGGACAAAAACAGAAATAAAATGAATCCAAAAGTTAAATCAACAAGGCGCCGCAACATCAGGCACCGCATTCGCAGAAAGATCAGCGGTGTGGGACAAAAGCCACGTCTCAGCGTGTTCCGTAGTAACAGTGAGATATATGCGCAATTGATTGATGATTCAAATGGTGCAACAATCGCTTCTGCTTCGTCAAAGGATAAGGATATCCTGGCGCAGCAGGTAAATAAAACAGAAAAGAGTAAACTGGTTGGACAGGCCATCGCACGTAAGGCAGCTGAACTTGGAATCAAGGATGTTGTATTTGATCGTGGAGGATACCTGTATCATGGCCGTGTGAAATCACTTGCTGATGGAGCACGTGAAGCAGGTCTGGTATTTTAAAAAAAATAATTGCAAATCGTAACAGATGTCAAAAGTTAATTTAACCCGGGTAAAAGCCGGCGATCTTGAACTGAAAGAGAAAGTGGTTGCAATCAACCGTGTTGTAAAAACAACAAAAGGTGGC
>CAZCKF010000317.1:0-4669 GCA_964499155.1 uncultured Chitinophagaceae bacterium | reverse complement strand
ATGTAGCTGGAAAAGCGATCTGCACAGAATTACGCGTTGCTACTGTGGCAAGCTGGCCTGATTATGTTTTCAATGAATCATATAAACTCCGCTCATTGCAAGAGCTTGAAACCTATATAAAACAGCAAAAGCACTTACCTGGAATTCCTCCTGCATCTGAAATAGAGACAAGCGGAATGGAAGTTGGTGATATGCAAAAGCGAATGATGGAGAAGATAGAGGAACTCACATTGTATATGATTCAGCTAAATAAAAAGAATGAACAACTTGAAGCTGAGATTGCAGCTTTGAAAAAAAACAACGGTAATAAATAATTTCCGGTTCACCGGATAACCAAAACTCATTGCGTATGAAAAGGATTTGCGCATACTTCATTGCCGTTTTGTTTTTCACCATTTCAATGGCATCAACATTTGCCCAGGATAACCTCTACCAAAAACTGGGTGGTAGAACAAACCTGAAAGAGGTTATGCAAATTGTTGATGAACATTTCAATTACGGCAAATCAGAAAGCCTCACAAAGCATGAAGGTGAACGAGAATTTGAAAACGAATATTTACATTGGAAACGCTGGGAATATTTTCACAGCATACGACTCGATGAGTTCGGAAATATCACGAACAACACTCAGCGTTTATGGGAAGCATATCAGTTTGATGCACGCTTTACCACCGAACGAGTCGATGCAAGCTATGGTACCTGGACAGCCATAGGTCCTACAGGTTATACGAATACTGCATCAGGATATAATGGTGGAATGGGTCGTGTGAACTGCATTGCATTTCATCCAACACTATCAAACGTGTTGTTTATCGGCACGCCGCAAGGTGGGGTTTGGAAAACAACAAACGGCGGAACAAGCTGGTTTCCCCTCACAGATAATATCCCCTCCACGGGAGTTGGGGGAATTGTTGTAAGCCATGCAGATGCAAATACAATTTATATTCTTACCGGGGATGGTGATGCAAGCCAGGGTGGACTTGTAAGTAGTTATGGATTTTGTAAACCAAGTATCGGGGTTTTAAAAACAACAGATGGTGGCGTGAATTGGTTCAAGACTGGTGATTTTCCTGGTATTGCTGGTAATTATTTTGGATACAAACTGATACAACATCCAACGAATGCCAATACACTTTTTGCTGCAACAACATTGGGTATCATGAAAACCACAAATGGTGGGAATACCTGGACCAACGAACAAACCGGAATTTTCACCGACATTGAATTCAAACCAGGAACTCCTGCCACAATGTATGCAGCGCAATTGAATTCTGCAGATCCATTTTGGAAAAGTACAAACACAGGTGACACATGGGTAAATACAGCAGTTGGTGTACCCACAAACACAAATCGAATTGCTATCGGTGTTTCCGCGAATAATAGTAACTATGTATACTTCGTCGGAGGACCGAATACTGGTTCCGGTGCCTTCAGAGGTTTATATCGATCAACAGACAGCGGAGATAATTTTACAGTAAGAACAACTACACCCAACATTCTTGGTTATCCGAATGATGGAAGTGATAATCAGAATCAATCGGGATATGACCTGGCAATTGCTGTTGACCCAGATAATGTTGCAAATGTTGTTACCGGTGGAATCAATGTATGGAAATCAACAGATCAGGGAGGTACATTCACATACAGAACGCAATGGAATGAACCAACTGCAGCTGGAGAATATGTACATGCTGATATTCATGACCTCGCGTACAACCCGGTCGGTGGGCTCTTATATAGTTGTTCAGATGGTGGTGTTGGAATGAGCATTGATGATGGTGACAATTTTAATTTTGTTTCTTCCGGCCTGCAGATCATGGCATTTTATCATGCAGATGCACTCGCATCAAACAATGATTTTTTTGCAGGCGGATCTCAGGACAACGGAACAAATTATCGAACTATAGCAATACCTGTTTACAGTCATATTTTTGGGGCGGATGGATTTGATTGTGCAATAGACCAGGGCAATTCAAATAATGTCTATTATATCGCGAACGGCCAGGTACGAAAAACCACAAACGCCGGTGGCAACAGCTCCAATATTAGTCCTGTTGGTGTTGGATTTTTCCCACTGCTTGCACTTGATCCAAACAACAGCAGCATTATTTATTTAGGTTCAGATGATGTATTTAAATCAACGGCCGGCAGTGGTACTACAGGTGGCAGCTGGGTTAATAAAGGAGGCATAGGTAACAGGGTTCTCACAACCTGTCCAAGTAATTCAAATGTAATTTATGCAGGCAGCAGTACTCAGGCAATGAGATCAGATAATGGTGGTGACACGTGGGCAGCAACGATCAGCAGCAGTCCTGGCTACCCGGCAGGACAAACACTGACAATGATTGCTGTAGATCCTATTGATGCAAATTATATATGGGCCGTTTTTGGTGGATACAGTGCGGGCAACAAAGTATTCAGGTCTACTGACGCTGGTGCTAACTGGACAAATGTTTCGGGTTCTCTACCCAACATACCAATCTTCAGTGTTGCAATGGATTTAGCAGGTCATACATACATTGGAACTGATCTGGGTGTATTTATGAGACGATGGGGAGGTGCAGACTGGCAATATTTTAATAATAATCTGCCAAAAGCCCCTGTTACTGAATTATTAATTAATGAAGGTGCTGCCAGACTAAAAGCAGCAACATTTGGAAGAGGATTATTTGAGGCTGATTTGTATACTACCTGTGCTGCGGATGTATTTATTGGCAGTGTTGTACAAACAGGCACGCACTTTTTTGAAGCAAGCAATAATATTTTTTCCACTGCAACAGTTCGTGGTGGAGAGGGAACAAGCGTTTTTTATCGTGGCCAAAACAATGTAATACTCAATCCAGGTTTTGTTGCAACAGAAGGAAGCAAATTTCTTGCATATAATGGTCCATGTGGTGCATCTGGTATTCCTGCCCGTGTTGGTAATCCAGATGAATCAGCCATGCGTGGTATACGTTTACCGATTGAAGAAAACATCCGTTTCCCATTTGGTCATTTTGAAGTGATTGAAGGAAATAAATTCCGGGTAATGTATGATCGGCCAGGAAAATTCACGCTCCGTATTATCGACTTCAAAGGAAAACTAATAAAGACGTTACCAGATCTCCAGATCAATTCAAAATCTGTAGGACAGTTTAATGGAGATGAACATGTAAATATCAAAGGAAGATATTATGCGCAATTGTTTCATGAAGACCGGCTGGTCCATTTTCATGAAGTCACCATCCACTAAAACAAAAGGTCAGCAATTGCTGACCTTTTTTATTTGTCGAAATACTTTGTGATCGAATTTTATTTCCTCTAAATGATTACACAGCAAAAGAAGTTCCGCACCCACAGGTGGTACTGGCATTGGGATTTTTGAAAACAAAACCACGATTGTTCAATCCATCCTGCCAGTCAATCTCCATTCCAAACAAATACATTTCATGTGCTTTGTTCATAATGCAGGTTATTCCCTGCGTTTCAAACACCTGGTCATCCGGCATTTGATGATCAAATCCCATGACATAGGTTAATCCCGAACAGCCACCACCTTTCACGCCAACACGTAATTTTTGCGATGCATCAAAATCAGGTGCTTCAACAAGTCTCTTCAACTCCTTAAGCGCGCCTTCAGTGAATTTCACAGGTGTATTAGTCATCGTTTCCATAATGCAAATTTACGAAAGAGGAGTTACAGGATTTGTTAAGGATTAAAGGATTTCCTTGAATAGTAAACAGGATTATAGGATTGGTGAAGGATTAGAGGATTAGTGAAGGAATACAGGAATTAGCCTCGATAAGTTCATTCAAAATACTTGAGGCTTGAGGCTTTCTTGAAGCCTGGGGCCTGAAGCCTGAAGCTTCGTTAGCTATATTTGCGCAATGGATGAAACAACCTTAAGCTTTGTCATTTCCGCGGTAGCCCTGATCATTTCAATCGTGAGTTTCTCAATCATGAATGCCAACCGGCGTAAAAAACCGGAAGACACAAGTGGTTTTAGCACCAGGCCACTTCAGTTACAGGCATATGAAAGACTTGTTTTGCTTACAGAAAGAATTTCAATTCCAAATCTCGTCAGCCGGGCAAACCAGCCCATGTCTGCAAGGGAGATGCAGGTGTTGCTGATCGAAAGTATTAAACAGGAATACGAATACAACATTTCACAGCAGGTATATGTAAGTCCTGTTGCCTGGGAAGCGGTGAGAAACCTGAAAGAACAAAACATGCTCATCATCAACCAGGTTGCATCGTCAATGCCCGAAGATGCAAGGGGAATTGATTTGAATAAACGATTGCTTGAATTCACCATGAACCAGCAAAAAGGAGCCTTACATTCTATTGTGCTGGAGGCAATCAACTTCGAAGCAAAAAAGTTAATGAAGTAAACAATGCCAGATAAAAAGCGTACTGATTCAGGCATTGAAATTAAACCAGTTTATTCTGAAGGTCCTTCCATGCATGAAATGCCAGGAGAGTTCCCGTTCACACGCGGAATACAGGCTGACATGTACCGTGGCAAACTATGGACCATGCGCCAGTACGCAGGTTTTTCAACAGCAGAGGAAAGCAACAAAAGATATCATTATTTACTTGAGCATGGGGTTAACGGATTAAGCGTTGCATTCGATCTTCCCACTCAAATTGGTTATGACAGTGACCATGAACTTGCAGAAGGGGAAGTGG
>CAZCKF010000316.1:0-4688 GCA_964499155.1 uncultured Chitinophagaceae bacterium | reverse complement strand
CCATTCAAAACGTTGTTCTTCTGCTCGATCAATCGCATCGAGAATGATTGCATTTTCGTTCAGCGGTTCGATGGTTGCATGAGCGTAGAGGGAAATGGTCGCATTCAGGATTGCACCACCATACAGGTCACAGTAAGGACTAACATCAGTGCCCCCGCCAGCGAGGCCAATCCGGAGTGGTGCTTTACTTCGGTAGATCATTTTTGTAGTCAGGCCTCATTGTGCAGCAAGTTTTTTTATTGCTGAAACAAGATGATGCCATGCATATTTTTTCTTTTCGGTGCGAAGATGGGGAATAAAGTAATGCTCGCCTAATTCGTACACACGCAATATGGCATCTGCAATTGCAGTTGGATTTGGTTCTGTAACAATGCCTGCCTGTTCATGCGGAACCAGATCCGGTAATCCACCAACATTTGTTACCACCATTGGTTTTTCAAAATGATAGGCGAGTGGCGTAACCCCGCTTTGTGTTGCATTGCGATAGGGCTGAATCACCGCATCTGCTGCAGATAAATAATATTGAACCTGGCTGTCAGGAATAAAATCTGTTCGTAAAATAACAGAATGTTCCAGGCCATACTTCAGCATCAACTGGTGATACAGTGCAGGATCCTCATAAAATTCTCCTGCAACGATCAATTTTATTTTATTATCCTTAATGCGCTGGTCCGACATGGCCTCAAGTAATATATCAAGCCCCTTGTAATTGCGGATAAACCCGAAGAACAGGATTAATTTTTCATTAAGTGGTAAATCGATTTTTCTGCGAGCCTCCGTTTTATCCAATATGTTCCCAAAATTATCATACAACGGATGCTGTACCTGTTGTGCAGGTTTGTTGGGAACAAATTGTCTCAGGTCTTTCATCACTTTTTCACTCATGGTGATGAATGCGTGGCAACTCTTTAAAAAATATTTAGTGAATGCAGTATCTCCAATTCTTTTTTCATGAGGCCTGACGTTATCTGCAATGCAAACAATTCGCGTATGGTTGTTTTTCCGAACGCGCCTGAGAATGGTGCCAAGCGCTGGTCCCATGAATGGGATCCAGAAACGGACAACGATAAGATCAGGCTTCAGCATTTTTAGCCGATTGCCAATGCGTATCCAGTTGAGAGGATTAACTGAATTAATTGCCGATACAATTTTAATGTTGTCAGGTGCCTGCTCAGATGAAAATTGAGTTTTTCCCGGAAATAAAATTTTGGGGTATTGCAATGAAAAGGAATAGATCACACAATCATCACCCAGATCTGAAAATTCTTTTGAAAGTCGCTGGTTGAATGTTGCTAGGCCCCCGCGTAATGGATAACCGGGTCCTATGATCACCACTTTTGCCATTAAAGCCCTGTCTTTTTTTCAATGAGGTAACTGTTGCGACCAGGCGCATTTCGGGATATCAGTTCGCCGATAAATCCAGCGAGAAACAATTGCACACCGAGAACGATCGCTGTAAGTGCAATGTAAAAACTCGGTCGATTTGTTAGCGGAAATGTGATGTCAATCATTTTTGAAATCAGCAGGTACAGTGTAATGCCAAGCCCGATCAAAAAACAGATCGTTCCCCACAATCCGAAGAAGTGCATGGGGCGCTTGGAGAATTTTCCAACAAAACTGATGGAAACAAGATCCAGAAATCCATTTACAAATCTTTCCCATCCAAATTTTGAGATACCATATTTACGGGGACGGTGTTCCACTACTTTTTCTCCAACATTTCTGAAACCAGCCCATTTTGCAAGTACAGGAATGTAGCGATGCATTTCACCATACACTTCAATGCTTTTCACAACTTTATTCTTGTATGCCTTTAATCCGCAATTGAAGTCATGCAACGGGATTTTGGAAACCCGACTCGTTACTGCGTTAAAAAATTTGGAAGGAATATTTTTGGTGATTGTATTGTCATATCGTTTCTTTTTCCAGCCACTCACGATATCAAAACCATCTTCCATGATCATCTTACGCAATTCAGGAATTTCATCCGGGCTGTCCTGCAGATCTGCATCCATAGTAATTACAACATCTCCCTGTGCAGCCTTGAATCCTTCATTTAATCCTGCTGATTTTCCATAGTTGCGTTGGAATTTAATTCCCTTAATGTTTGGATTTTTATGCCGTAATTCTTCTATGACTTTCCACGAATTGTCTGTACTGCCATCATCGACAAGAATGATCTCATAGCTCCAGCCATGTTCATTCATTACACGCTCAATCCATGCGGTTAATTCCGGGATTGATTCTTCTTCGTTTATGAGGGGAATAACAACAGTAATATCCATCACATATTTAATTGGTCAATTGGATTTACCGGGCGTTTTTTCGTAACAGCAGCACCAATTAATGAACCAATGCAGCCAACAATGAGGAAAAAAAGCAGGATGCTTCCAATAATTCCAACCATAAAAAATTTCTCCATCATTTTAACGCTGTCGTCCACCTGGGTATCATCAAGCCTGCTGTCTTTTTCCATTTCAATGCGGGCAGCTTCCAATGTTTTTTCTTTCAATTCAGGCGATAATGAAACAAATATCACTGTGAACACTATAAATATCAAGGTAATTATTGCAGTGGCTTTGAACCCATAACCAAATAATTGACCAAATGTTTTCTGATAATCATTTGCCTTTCCATACTGGGTAATGAAAAAGATAAGTCCTGCAATTAGAATAAGGTAGGTCAGCATCTGTAAACCACGATTCTGATCCTGACCCAATAAATTGAGCAGTATTGAAAAAACGATCAGGACTGCTGAGATGATCACTCCGGCAAGCAGCGCGTTAACTGGTTTTTTATTTTCCATAAATGTGTTATTCGTTCAAAAATACTCGGTCTTTATTAATTATTCCGACAGGTTTTCCACGTAGTGATTTACCCTGGAATGCGGAATTCTTTGATTTGGATTGAAATGTTTCAGAAGAAACATCCCATTTTTTTTCAGTACTAAATAACGTGAGCTTGCACGTTTCACCTTTTTTAATGTAAGCAGGCCTGATCCCAAATATTTTGCGGGGATTAACTGAAAATAATTCTGCAATACGTTCTGGTTTTAACGATGTGATCGTATTCACCACTGCGAATGCAGTTTCAAGTCCGATCATGCCATACTTCGCGTTTTCAAATTCAAGCACCTTGCTGTCATATTCATGAGGAAAATGGTGTGATGCAATGCAATCCACTGTTCCATCTTCAACAGCTTTTATCAAAGCCATTCGGTCCTCTGCTGTTCGAAGAGGAGGATTTACTTTCAGGTTGGTGTCATAACCCAGCAGATCTTCATCTGTAAAAAACAGGTGATAGGGAGTTACAGAGCATGATACATCAACTCCATTATCTTTCGCCCGCCTGATGTAATCAAGTGATTTTGCTGAAGAAATCCCTGTAAAATGTATTCTCGATTCCGCATATCGTGCGAGCTTGATGTCACGTGCCACAATCAGCTCTTCACTCATTTTGGATTTCCCGGGTAATCCAAGTCTGGTAGAAACAACTCCTTCATTCATCAATCCATGAGGGTGTATGGTTTTATCATCGGGTAACTGGATCACTATACCACCAAAGGCTTTTACATACTGAAGTGCTTTTACCAACAGCCCGGATGATTGTACGCAATGTATGCCATCGCTGAATGCCGGCGATCCGCTGATCTGCATGTCATACATTTCAGCAAGTTCCTTTCCCTCTGTATTCTTTGTAATGGCCCCGATAGGATGCACATTCGCTTTCAGAGAATGACTTCGCTGGATAATGTATTCAATATTTGCTTTGTTGTGAATAACAGGATGAGTGTTTGGTACCACCATCACATCGGTGTAACCTCCTGCAGCAGCGGCATTCGTTCCCGTTTCAAGTGTCTCCTTGAATTCAAATCCGGGGTCCGCAAAATCTGCAAAGACATCAACCCAACCTGGAGACACACAAACGTCAGGTATGTTGATCACCTGGTCAACCCCTTGTTTTAAATCCTTACCTATTTCAGTGATTATTCCATCCTGAATAAAAATGTCGAGGGTTTGTCCGTTGTGCGTGGAGTGTGGATCAACAACACGGGCATGCCTGATCAGGAGGTTCATTAATGGGCGAAGATAGGGGATGGGAATAAGATTCAAGATTCGAGGTTCAAGATTCAATTTTCAAGGGAAGATTCAAGTGAGGGTAGCTGAGACATGTTGGAACTAGAGTGAAAGGTGAGAGGTTCAAATTTGAAGAGTCCTATAATTTGGATGAAAAGTGAAAGGTGAAAAGTGAACCTTGGTTCGAAGAGTTCCTGCTTTCTGGAAATACCTTGATTTCATGGAATAGCGAGTGAAAAGAGGTTGATATTCGGTTGACCTATAATCTGGGTGAAAAGTGAAAGGTGAAAAGTGAACCTTGTTTCGAAAAGATGCTAATTAATGGAACTACCTTGATTTTTGTACATAGTGTATAGCGATATTGAATAGTTGAGTTTAGTTGAACAATGATTACTAGATCTTACATACTATGAAAAGCGAGAGTTGAATCTTTGTCCGAATAGCTCTTTGAGTGTAAATCCGATCATTGTGGTTCGAACGGCCCCAGCGGGGCCTTCCCTATGTAACACAAAATGGTAACTACAAAAAAAAGGCTCCAAAGGAGCCTTCCCTTTGTAGTCGGGACGACAAGATTCGAACTTGCGACCCCTAGCACCCCATGCTAGTGCGCTA
>CAZCKF010000315.1:3651-4704 GCA_964499155.1 uncultured Chitinophagaceae bacterium | reverse complement strand
GCACAGTGCATCAGGATAAATAATCCAACGACCGCCAGAAGGGATAGATCTGTAAAAATGTATGGAAGTACTATCATATAGGTTACATAAATGGATTTGAATAAAAAAAGCAAAATCCATTCTTTCAATGGATGTTGAATATTTTTCAGGTTACAAATGCTTTTCATAAAAAAAAGCCTGAAATCAATTACGAACATCCAGTAAAATGAATAGAATAGGTAAAGGAAAATTGCATAGTAGGGTTGCAGTGAATGATATTTTCTATAGGGTTGGTGTTCACTTAACCTAATCAATGGAATATTCTCAATAATAAGATCTCCACCCAACACATTTGTAAAAGTATGGTGCTGGATGTTGTGCCGGATATCCCAGATGTAGGTGTTGATGCCCACAAGATCACCAATGTACTTGATCATGTTGTTGACAGTCCTGCTTTTGGAGATTGCATGGTGCGAGGCATCATGAACGAGATTGAAAACAATCATAACACCACTTAATCCCATGATGATGTAACATGTAATAAGTGCAAATACATTTTTTTCGTTCAGATAAATAGATGCATAACAGGCTGCATAAATTCCAATCAACAGCAATCCTTTAAAAAAAGTTTCGGTTGTTGCGTATTTGCTGCGTCCTGTTTGTTTAAAATAATTTTCTACTCTGTGGTTGAGGTTATTGTAAAACCTGGAACCTTTGCCTTTTTCGAATTTCATACCTGATCGTTTTGATTCAGGTGCAAACTATTCATTGAAATTATTGGTTGTGAATTGAAGAATAGAGCTCAAACTCATCCACTTGCAAATTTTGCAGAAATCACAGTTTCATTTTTCAGGATTTGGTAAATATTGCATGATATGATATAACCAGTATATAAGGTGGCAGATAATGCCAGAAATCACCTGTTATTGAGATGTTAAGAGTTGATCAAATAATTTGAATAGTAACATCACCATTGATGGGAAATCCTGTGCAGGTAAGTATCATTCCCTTTGACAGTTCATTATCTGTCAGCACTTCATTATAAGACATCCAAACCTGTCCTTCGAGACATTT
>CAZCKF010000315.1:0-3641 GCA_964499155.1 uncultured Chitinophagaceae bacterium | reverse complement strand
ATAAGGGAGTGAAATGTTTTGATTACGTGCAGCACTTAGAATTGTCTGTGGATAAAAGACATTTATAGAATATTCTTTTCCCTGTATTAAAATTTTAACCTGGTGCGGTCCCTTTTCAGGAGGTTCATTCTTTTTAGCAGGCCTGTTTGTATAGAAGATCTCCTTCCTAATATTTACGGCGGGTACGTTCATTCCACGCAAAGTGAACGTACAGAGTCGCATGTAAGATTCAGGGCCGCAGATATAATAAAGCGCAGTCCTGTAATCATTACCTAAAAATTTCTCTAAATATTCACCTATTAATTCCGGGTGTAGGCGTGCATGAGAAAGATCTTTTTGAATACCAAAAAGAAATACCAGTTCGAAGCGATTTTTAAATTCGGTATGCAGATCATTTAAATGATTGTAAAATACTGTTGAATCGATACTATGATTGCTGTAAATAAGAACAACTTTAGACCTATTTGTTCCATACAGCAAAGTTTTTATCAGAGAGTAAATGGGTATAATTCCTGTACCTGCAGCAAAAAAAATAAGAACCAGTTTCCTCGGGTTCATCAGGTAAAACAAAAACTCCACCCGGTCCCGGTGAATATAATTTATCACCCATTTGTGCATGATCAAACAAGGACCTGGAAAAAACACCATTAGGAATTTTTTTTAATCCAATAGAAAGTGGCTCATTCAATACAGGTGATGAGGCAAGTGAATAAGATCTTCTGACCTCGTTGCCCCTGTCATTTACGACGAATGTTAAATATTGTCCAGCCTTGTAATCAATTGGAGATTCAGGATGGAGTTCAAAAACTTTGACAAGCTTTGTTTCCTGCCTGATAGAAGTTATAGTGAATGTGATGAAGTCTTGTTGCAATGTTGTAAATGTATATGCTAACGAATATATTCTGTATTCCGTTTCGTTAATGGATTATGCTCCGTTTTGAGTGAGTCATATCACTCGTTTTTCATCAATTACTCAACAGTCTCAGGTTAACCTATATTAGAGAAGCCAAATCAATAATTTATGAGAATTGTAAATATCATTGGAGTGCTTGTAGGTGTTACGGGCATTGTATTGACATTTATCAATACCGATCTTGAATATGCAGAAGGACCAGCCAGGGCGGGTATCGCGAACAAACACGATGATATAGGTAACGTATTCAGTTTGCTGAGTTTTTTATTTTTAATTCTTACCATCATCTGCGCTTACAATTGGTATAAGATTGCCAAATCAAAATCCGGCATAGAGGCTGAACGTGGCACTCGATGAAAGATGGGCTGACGATGTATTATTCGATAAAAACATCGAAATACTGGAGAATATAAAAATGCCCGTCTTCGCTAAAGCTTTGGCGGGCGTGTGGAGAATATCGGTCCCGATATTATCGGGACGAACGACGACCACTAGCAAACCTCAAACGGCGGGGAGCGATTTAGTCAGTTTCTTATAAAAAAATGAAATAAAAAAGTCCTGCCTCACTAATGCTTCGGCGTACGAGTGGAGAATATCGGAGTCGATAATTATCGGGACGAACGACGACCTCTTGAACCCCGCCAACGGCGGGGAGCGATTTAGTCAGTTTCTTATAAAAAATGAAATAAAAAAGTCCTGCCTCACTAATGATTCGGCGTACGAGTGGAGAATATCGGAGTCGAACCGACGACCTCTTGCATGCCATGCAAGCGCTCTAGCCAGCTGAGCTAATTCCCCTCAGAGTTTGCAAAAATAAGGATATGGAACCGGTCTCTTATTGATTTAAGGAATTGAAGACTATCCTGCTTTGAAATAATCTCAATATTTTATTCATTTGTAATCTATTTCAAGCTGCAATCACCATTATGAAAACATTCCTTCCATCGATTTTATTCGTTTCCATTTTAATCACTTTCATCTTTGTTTCCTGTGAAAAAGAAGACGAAGAAGACAATACCATCTACAATTTTTGCCTTGTAACTAAAATCAATACACAGGGACTGGATACCGGACAATATTCGCAAAAGTTCACTTACGATAACTTCGACAGAATTACCAAATTTGATTGGACCGGCCCGCATGATATGTCAGTTACTTATCAAGCAGGAAAAATAATCGCAGGAGATCCGCTTACGCCAAACACATTTTCGATCTATTATTTGAATCCTGATTCCAGTGCATATGCATCTGCTTCTTATATGAATGGACAGCAGCAAGACTCAAACCTTTATTATTATGAGAACGGTTACCTGGTGAAGCAGGTGCGTTACACTCAGGTGCTGGGAAAAGATTCAAGCATTCTTACCTATACAAATGGGAACCTGACAAGAATTGTTATCTACAACAGCAATGGGTTGAGTTCCCAGGCCAATATGGAATACACGGATATTCCGAGCAAATCCTGGATCTACCAAATGAATGTTCCGTTTGTTAATAACGGATTATTCATGCCCTGGTTTGGAAAGACAGGCAAAAATCTGGTTAAAACGATTCGTTCAGAATTCAACGGTAATCCAGATCCCTTGAATATGACTTACGAAATGAATGCAAGCGGTTATGTAAAATCTTATACTGCGACCTTCCTAAGCAGTGTTGACAAAAAAACGTTCGAATACCGGTGCAGGTAATAAATGAGTTTTGTGAACAGTTTAAAGGCGTAATAAAAATTTTGAATATTCGGTAAGTGGAGAAGTCTTTCGTGCAGAAAACTCTTCACAAATCCAAAATCCAAAATCCAAAATCAAAAATTGTATTATGCTTCGTTGCTCTCTTCAACAGGCTTGGATTCCTGTTTGGGAGTAAGGCACTTCATGGTCAGCCTGAATTTACTGTCCATGCTGAGCTGGTAATCCTTTTGTAAAAAAAGTTCTTTTACTACTTTATCCTCAAGCAAAACAATGGCGAGACTTTTCGCTACCAGTGATCGTGTAACTGCGTTGTACAATCTTCCTTTGTGAAATTCAATGTTGAAAGTGAATAAACCTTTTTTTGTTGTAGCAGATCTTTCAAAATCTGTAACATTCAACGTAAGTGTTTGATCACCATGTTGGGACTTTTTGAGAAGGATTCGGATGATTGGGAGGTATTTGTTCCAGATGTGTGTATACATTAGGTAATATTATTTGACGTGCCGGATAACCTGCGGATCAATCAACCACGTGAGAACCAAAGGTAGGGTATTCAGAATTGATGGGGGAGAGTGGGCGGTGGTGGGCAGTGGGCAGTTGTGAGTGGAGAGTGGTGAGTGGGCAGGGCAGTGGGCAGTAGTGAGTAGGCAGTAAAGGTCGAAGATTCATTCAATTTGTTGAAATGCCAGAAATTCGAAAATCTTTTCGATTAAAGAATGAGTATTCAAATTAAACGACTGTTCAAAATCCAAAATCAAAAATTGAATTTAATCCATTTTCTTCCCGCTATTAAACTGTGCCTCATCAGCCGGTACATCCGAATCTACCAGGATCTTCCATTTGCCATTTTCCTTTCTCAGCACCACATCAAATTTTCCATAAAAAGTCCGGTCGCCGGCAGAGGTTACGCGGGTCACTTTATAAAACCCCTCTTCAAATGCTCGAACATCATCACTTAAACGGCGTTTGAATGTGAATTCAATTTTATGGTATTCATTCCTGCTCTTCATGCTGCTGAACATTCTTCCATACCCGCGCAT
>CAZCKF010000314.1:0-4713 GCA_964499155.1 uncultured Chitinophagaceae bacterium | reverse complement strand
ATTCACGTATAAAGAAGGAAAACCTTTCCTGCGTGTTCTTGATTCATCTATTAAAAGAATTAATGTTCCATCGCCCTTGCCTGTTCGACAGGTGTATGCAGAGCCGGTTGCAGAACCTGTGGTTGAGGAACGTCCTGCACAAGCGCCGCCAGGACAAAGAATTGGAATTGTTTTCAATTTCAATAAAAAGAATTTTCCATTTTTTACTGTGGACGTTGTCCAGGGAGAAGGAAATGAAGAGAACAATGGTTTTACAGGAAAAGTTGAAAAGGTTGATCTTTCAAAATATGTGAATACAGATGAATTGTCTGAGGATGACAAACAATTAATTCCTGTATTGCGAAAACTGCAGGAGCCCGAGATCAATAAATACATCAGCAGGAATTCACCCTTTTCCGGCATTTGGGAAAATATCATTCATCATGAAGATGATGATATACCTGAAGAAACAAAAAGCCTGATGGTGGAATATTTGTTCCCGAAAATCAAAAGGCTTTTTACCGAACAACAGGAAAATCAAATTGTTTTTCAACTACCCCAGGGCAAAGCTTTTAAAACAAACAATCTCGAACCAGTACATCTTGTTGCCGAAGATGTAAAGCCAAGTTTTTTCATTCGCAAGGAAAAGGGTTATGAAATTCATTGCCAGGCTCGCGCAGATGGTCTCGATCATGAATTATCACAGAACGAAAGCAGATCCCCGATTTTCTTTTTGTACAATCACCAGTTGCACACCTGGAAGAATACTGATACCATCAACCTCATTGACAGGTTTCAGCCCGAAGGCACACTCACCATTCCGGATGACCAGTGGCCGAAAGAATTGCACAAATTTATTTTACCGCTTGCACGTGAATACAAGGTTGAATTTGATCGCACACTGATACAGGAAGTGCGTGAAGGTGAACCTGATATTCGCATTGTGTTACAGGAAAAAGGAGACTACCTGGTTTTTCAACCCATATTTAGTTATAAAGGATATGAAGCTAAAGTAAAAGACAGGGATGAAGTGATTGTTCCCGTCGGTGAAAAAGTAGTTGTGGTTCATCGCAACAGAAATGCTGAACAGCAATTCGTCAGCAAGCTGCAAAACCTTCATTCGAATTTTATCCACCAGGAGGACGCTTCTGCACTTGCATTAAAAGGAACTGATGTATTGAAGAACAACTGGTTCTTTTTATTCGTGGATGCAATGAATGAGATGAAAGTTCCTGTTGCAGGATTTGAAGCGCTCAGGAATTTCAGGTTCAATACTGCAAAGCCGGAAACAAAAATTTACATCAGCAGTAATACCGACTGGTTTGATGCCCGCGTTGATATCGCATTTGGTGATCAGAAAGTAACTGTAGCCGAAGTAAAAAAGGCACTTGCCAATAAGCAACAATTTGTACAGCTTGATGATGGCACACTTGGCATTTTACCTGAGGAATGGTTAAAAAAATATTCACTGTTATTCAGGGTTGGAGAAGGCCGCACAAACAATCTTAAATTATCGCGTTACCATCTTTCTGTCATTGATGAATTATATGATCAGCGTGATGAGGGCGAGTTAACTATTGAGCTCGAAGAAAAGTATTCGCGTTTAAAAGAATTCAGGGAGATCAAGGAAATTGTTCCTCCCAATGGATTAAAAGCTGTTTTGCGTCCTTACCAGGTCGCAGGTTATCAATGGTTGAATTATTTGCATGAAATAAACTGGGGTGGAATTCTTGCTGATGACATGGGTCTTGGTAAAACCGTGCAGGCGCTTTCATTTCTTGAACATTTCCGAAGTGAACATGGCAAACTGAAAGGCCTGGTGGTTTGTCCAACAACACTTATTTACAACTGGGAAAACGAGATACGCAAATTCACTCCATCGCTTACCTATCATATTCATCATGGCGGTCAACGCACACGGAGTAAGGAAGAATTGATGCAGCATGAGATTACGATAACAACATATGGTACACTTCGCAGTGATATTAAATTGTTGCTGAGTGTTCCATTTGATTATGTGATCCTTGATGAATCACAGGCCATTAAAAATCCTGCAAGCAAGGTTACAAAGGCGGCCTCCCTATTAAATGCAAAGCACCGACTCTGCATGAGTGGTACGCCTCTCCAGAACAATACTTTCGACATTTTTGCCCAGATGAATTTTCTCAACCCGGGAATGCTGGGAACCATGGAATTTTTCAGGCAGGAATTTTCAATACCGATCGACAAATTCGGAGAAGAGGACAGGAAAGAGCATTTAAGAAAAATATTATATCCTTTCATCCTGCGAAGAACAAAAGAACAGGTAGCAAAGGATCTTCCTGAAAAAACAGAAACCATTTTGTTCTGTGAAATGGAAGATGAACAGCGGCAGATCTATGACGCATACCGAAATGATTTCAGGAATAAAATTTTAGGTACTATCGAGGAACAGGGAATTCAACGATCACAATTAACCATCCTGCAGGGATTAATGAAGCTCCGCCAGATCTGCGATTCACCTGCGATACTGAATGAAACTGAACAATTTCCGAATCATTCGATCAAACTGGATGAATTGACCAGGGAGATCACTGAAAATATTGGTGATCACAAAGCACTTGTTTTCTCCCAGTTCTTAG
Source organism: uncultured Chitinophagaceae bacterium (assembly GCA_964499155.1). Classification (GTDB taxonomy): domain Bacteria; phylum Bacteroidota; class Bacteroidia; order Chitinophagales; family Chitinophagaceae; genus CAZCKF01. The sequence goes on along the minus strand of CAZCKF010000314.1, from coordinate 2,113 downwards.
GAATGCTTGGCCTGATCCGCGATAAGCTCACAGAGTTAGGGGTGAAATATGAATATTTTGACGGAAGCACTTCTGCACCAGATCGCGAAAAAGCAATTCAGAGTTTTCAGAATGATGATGATGTGCGTGTATTCCTGATCTCATTGAAGGCTGGTGGAGTGGGTTTGAACTTAACGGCAGCAGATTATGTGTACATCGTTGACCCGTGGTGGAATCCTGCCGTTGAGCAACAGGCAATTGACCGTACTCACCGTATTGGTCAGACGAAAAACATTTTTGCCTACCGGATGATTTGCAAGGACACCATCGAGGATAAGATCCTGCAATTGCAGGACAAGAAACGTGCCCTGGCAAAAGAGCTTATTGCCGATGATGCGACATTTGTCAAGAGCCTGTCGAAAGAGGATGTTGAATATCTGTTTAGCTGATAGATTTTTGCTGTGGTTTGAGTCAATTGTCAATGTTCAATAGTGAAATTCAATTCGAAGATTTTAGACAGGTTTGACCAGCCTTTTTATACCACATATCTTTTGTTCTTTTTCATCATTCTCGATCAGTCAGTTTTACCCCATTCTATCAGACAGTCTCGATCTAAAGTTGACTATTGACTATTCACCATTGACATATTTAGAGAGCTTGACATTGACCTCTTAATTAGGCCATTGGCCTATCAAATTGACATTTCGGGCGATAATCCTCCCCGTTCATCGCCATTCATCCATCGTTAACCTCTTTTAACCTTAGTTATGAATGAATGCGAATATTTTCGTAGCTCGAAATCATTCGTATGAAACAAATTTTACTGCTGGCTGCTCTTTTTATCGTATCCACTACCGTTATGGCACAGTCGAACGGTTCGGTAAAAGGAAAGCTTGTTGACACTGCAACCAAACAAAATCTGAGCGATGCTACAATATCAATTGTAAATCAATCTGATTCATCTCTTGTAACATTTACCTTATCGGAAAAGGAAGGAAATTTTTTAGTAAAAGGACTTGAACCAGGAAAGTATCGTGCATTGATCTCCTACCAGGGTTACAGGACCAGGCAAAAGGATTTTACAATCACAGCAGAAAAACCAGAGTTTGATCTCGGGCTGGTACCAATGAACAGTGATTATAAATTGCTTGATGAGGTAGTGGTGACGGATGATGCGCCTGTAAAGATCAAAGGGGATACAATTGCGTTTAAAGCAGATGCATTTAAAACAAAACCGAATGCTACGGTTGAAGATCTGTTGAAAAAAATGCCAGGCATGCAGGTTGAAAAAGATGGAACAGTAAAATCACAGGGAGAAAATGTAAACAAGGTATATGTTGATGGGAAAGAATTTTTCAGCAATGATCCAAAGCTTGCTACGAAAAACCTTACCGCAGATATGATCGACCAGGTTGAGGTGTTTGATGATATGTCGGAGCAGGCGAAGTTTAATCGAATAGATGATGGAAGTCGATCCAAATCGATCAACCTCAAATTGAAAAAGGATAAGAAGAAAGGAATTTTTGGAAAGATATATGGTGGCTATGGCACAGAAGATCGCTATGATGCCGGTGTAAATGCAAACTTCTTCAAAGGATCGTCACAGGTTTCTTTGATCGCCAAAGCAAATAACACAAATAACATCGGCTTTACGATGAGTGACATGATGGGCATGTTGAACCTTGGCGGTGGCGGCGGAGGAATGGGTGGTGGTATGCAGGGAATGCAGGTTGTGAGAATGGGTAGTGGCGGAGGAAATTTCGGAGGCTTCAATGTTGGAAGTGGTGGCTCGGGTATTACATCATCTTCGCAAATCGGATTGAATTACAGGGATACATGGAGTAAAACTTTTGATGTAAACGGCAGCTATTTCTTCAACCATGCGGAAAACGAAAATGACAGGAAAAGTTTCCGCAATACTTTCCTTGCAGATTCATCAATAGCGCGTGATAATCGCACAAATTCACTCAGTACAAATAACAATCACAGGTTCAACATGAACATGATTGTAACTATTGACTCTTTCAATTCAATTATTTTCAATCCGAACGTAAGCATACAGCAATCAACAACAAGCAGCCTTGACACCAGTTCTTCTTTTGCTTCAAAGGGTGCAGCTTCTTATAAGATCAAT
>CAZCKF010000313.1:0-4760 GCA_964499155.1 uncultured Chitinophagaceae bacterium | reverse complement strand
GAACAGGCTGAGAGAAACGTGGATTATGGAAAAGTAGCCGAGATCAGGTATGGAAAGGTGAAGGAACAGGAGCGTATGGTGGAAAGTTATTCTAAAGAACTTGCATCGATCAGCGAACACAGTCGATTGATGAAAGAAGAGGTGGATGCGGAAGATATAGCGGAGAGTGTTGCAAAATCTACAGGTATACCTGTGTCAAAAATGTTGCAAAGTGAAAGAGAAAAGCTTTTACATCTTGAAGCTGAATTGCATAACCGCGTAGTGGGACAGGATGAAGCGATAACTGCTGTTGCTGATTCAATTCGACGCAGCCGTGCAGGACTTCAGGATCCCCGCAGACCCATTGGTTCATTTATTTTCCTTGGTACCACAGGTGTCGGTAAAACTGAACTTGCAAAAGCACTTGCCGAATATTTATTCGATGATGAACATATGATGACGCGTATTGACATGAGTGAATACCAGGAAAAACATACGGTAAGCCGACTTGTTGGTGCACCTCCTGGATATGTTGGTTATGATGAAGGTGGTCAATTAACAGAAGCGGTCAGACGAAAACCCTACCAGGTAGTATTGTTGGATGAAATTGAAAAAGCACATCCGGATGTGTGGAATGTTTTGTTGCAGGTACTCGATGATGGAAGGTTGACTGATAATAAAGGGCGTGTTGTAAATTTCAAGAATACCATTATCATTATGACAAGCAATATGGGTAGTCATGTGATACAGGAAAATTTTGAAAAAATAAATGAGCGGAACAGGGAAGAGGTGGTGGAGAAAACAAAGCAGGAAGTAATGAATTTGTTGAGGCAAACCATTCGACCTGAATTTCTTAACAGGGTGGATGAGATCATCATGTTCCAGCCTCTATTAAAAGATGAGATCAAGGGAATAATCAGGATCCAGTTGCAAAACCTGAAACAACTGGTGGCGCAATCCGGGATACAATTGCAGTTCAATGAGTACCTTCTGGATTACCTGGCAGAAAATGGATTTGATCCTCAATATGGTGCTCGACCTTTGAAACGCCTGATCCAAAAGGAGATCGTAAACCCACTATCGAAAAAGATCCTTGCGGGAGACATCGATAAATCACAGCCCGTTTTGATAGATGTGTTCGACGGAGTTGTGGTTTTTAGAAACGAAGTACCGGCAGAAGTTAATTAATATTCAAGGAGTTGGAACTGCTTTAGCCAGCATTTCCAACCTCCATTTTGACGACTGCAACCAAATACCGGTCTTTCTTCGTCTTGCCTAGTCTCCACGTAAACCCCATGCTGCACAACAAGGAGTTATTATGGCAATGTCAAAAGCGAATGTTCCCGAGGTCATACCGACAAAGAACATATTTGTCGGACCAGCTACTGCACCTGTCACGCTCGTGATGTATGGTGATTATGAAAGTGATGCATGTGCGCGTGCGAATGAAGCTTTAAAAAAAATTCTTGAACAGTACGGCGAAAAAGTTCGTTTCAATTTTCGTCACTTCCCACAGACACAGGTGAACCAGAAAGCAATGAAAGCTGCAGAAGCTTCGATGGCTGCTGCACAGGAAGGGAAATTCTGGGAAATGCACAACATTCTATTTGAAAGAAAACGTCACCTGGGAACTGTTTCGTTAAAAGAGTATGCGCGTGAAGTTGGCGTGAAGAATAAAAAATTCCTCGACGAACTCGTTAATTCAAAATACTCCTGGTATGTACGGGGTGACCAGATCGAAGCCTGGGAAAAAGGATTTCGTACAGTGCCCGCTGTCATCATAAATGGAGAAAAACTTTCAGGCGCGGCGACGTATGAAAATATGAAAACGCAGATTGAACAGGCATTGAAGAAACCAGCTAAAAACCGTGCTTAGGTATTTTAGATTTTAGATTTTTGATTTTTGATTTCTTTACAGGTCTCGAATAGTTTTTTAGTTGGAAAGGCGCGGAAATTTTTTTCAGCAAATCCAGGAAATACCTCTGGCCAGTTACCATTCGAGAGAATAAAAAATAATAAAATATCAATTCCTGTAATTCTTAAAATCTACTCACACATAACTGATGCGTGCCTCGCGGTTTGTTGCCACCTTCCGTTTTTCTTCATCCATACATTGGTGAATCTTCGCTTGTTTATTTTACCAGGATTATTTTTGAATACAAGCGTTTCATATCCCATGGTGATCACTACTTTTTTTTGTACACGTACTTCTTCAATGATTCTTTCAAACGAAGAATAATCAATCAACCCCGCTCTCTGATTATTTAATACTGCATTTCTGTCCTTTGCAATGTCATTGCGCGGAGTATTGACCAGGTAATCGGATGACCATAGGGTTTTTAAAGCAACGGTATCTCCATTGAGAATGGCACTTACAATTTCCTGTTCTAGATGACGGATCAGATGTTCAGTATTTTCCTTTTTTTGTGCATGTACTATATTGATAGAAAAAATGATAAGGCATGCCAGCAAAAGTTTTTTCATGGATAAACAGTTTTATTGAATAAAATAAACCCGTTTTATTTTACCATTTTCCATATTATAAATGGCTATTGCTTTAAAAGCATTTCTCCTTCCGGGTAAATGAATCGATTCATAATCGATAACAGTATTTTCATGTACGATCCTCTGGGTCACCTCACAATGCAAATCGGTATTGTTTAAGAAGGAATAAACTTTTCGCATTGCATCTTTTCCCTTTGTATCAAGTTGGTTAGGGAAGGTATAAATTTCAACATCCTCTGAGTATGGTTCCAAAAATGCTTCGACATCATAATCATTGTAAGCATTCAACTGCCATTGCGCAAGTGTAGAAGGCGTGTGCTGAATCAATGAATCATGTTGGACAACAATTCCTTTGTTGATGACTGTATTGATTTTTTTCCAGTTGTTTATATCCTGTAAAGGATTTGCATCAAGCAATACAAGGTTAGCCGATTTTCCTGGAGTAACAGTTCCAAATTCTTTTTCCTTTCCAAGCATTTTCGCCACGTTAATTGTGGAAGCTTTCAGGATTTGCGGAAGTGTAAGTCCTGATGATATCATCTGTTCAAGTTCTTCGTAGTAGGAACTTGCATGCATCGTTCCTATATTTCCGGCATCAGTCCCTGTAGCAATGATAACTCCAGCATCCATCATTTTCTTCAGGTTGATCTTTCGAATGCTGTCTGCAGTCTTTGTCGATTTCAATCCCGTTGTCGTACCATAGATTTTGTACTGTTTAATTAAAACTGTATCAGGGAGGTGCCTCAAATCAAAAAGGGATCCAAGTACAAATGGATTGGCAGTGCGATGATCTTCTTTTGAAATTTGGTATTGTTGCGCGAACACTTCTGTATAGTTCCCGTGAACTACAAGGGTTGGACAGATTGCAACATTTTTCTCAACAAGCAATTTTGTAAAATCATTACTTATTACTTCATCTTCTACTGAATGCACTAAAAAATCACAGCCATTTTCAACTGCAAGTTGTGCGGTTATTCTTTCAGTGGCATGCACCGCTACTTTTAACCCATGTGCATGTGCTTCATCAATGACAGCTTTTACAAAGGGTAAAGTCTTTTTTGCACCTTCTTCTACATTATTGGTTGTAACAATGTACCATACCTTAATAAAATCTGGTTTATACGGAAGTTGCTTTTTCACATATTCGCGTGCTTCTGCTTCTGTTTTCATTAAATGAAAGGGGGCATTGTCACCCATGTTAGCGTACACCGGTGGCAACCATGTTGTGAGCAGCGGGCCTGTCATAAAAATGGAAGGAGCGTAGTTTTTTGTAGCGAAGCTGTCACGTTGCTTTAAAAGATTTACCGTTGCTCCAACATCAACAACAGTAGTAATACCTATAGATAAATACCTTCTCAGGAAATCGTCCATGTTCTTATACGTCCATTCAATGTATTTTTCATAGGGCTGATGCTTACGGAAATCAATGACATCAGGCCGGGCATACAATCCACCACTTTGAAAAAAATGAATGTGCGCATCTGCAAGTCCCGGGATCAGGAATTTTCCTGCGCCATTGATTACGGTACCAGGTAATTGTTTGTTTGATGAAGCAGATACGGAACTGATCTTTCCATTCTCAATTGTAACAGTACGGTTGGCTTCCACCTTTCCTGTCTCAGTATTGATGACATTCGTGTTGGTAATATGTAATTGACCAAAAAATGGATTACTGATTAAAAGGAAAAATATAAATACGATACCTCTGCAGTACATGAGCAGTTAATTTGTTTGGAAGATAGGAAATCGTTTTTGCGGTAAAATCTTTACCTGCGTCAATTCGTGAAAGTTTTCTTCAGCTTCAGCATATTAAATATGCATATTCAGCGTTATATTGGGCCCGAAATCCAAATAACAATGACAAACACCAACCGCGTACTTGTTCTTTTTGCCCTGATTGTAATTACTGCAGCCTGCAAGAATATCGATACAACAGCTGCCAACCCGGATGCTTCTAATGATGACAGTACGGTAGTCCCCTCAACTCCATCGAACAGACTTGATACCGCCAGCTATGATGCTTATCTGAAAAATATGGCGAATGGTGATACTACTGGAAAGTGGCCAGTTAAGAATCGCTACCCTATTGCCGGAGCGCTTCTTCCGTATAACCGCATCATTGCTTATTATGGTAACCTTTATTCAAAGCAAATGGGAATTCTTGGGGAGCTGCCAGAAGCTGAAATGCTTGCAAAATTGCAGGGAGAGGTCAAAAAATGGCAGGCCGCAGATACCACTGTCAATGTAATTCCCGCTCTTCATTATATCGCAGTAAC
>CAZCKF010000312.1:0-4764 GCA_964499155.1 uncultured Chitinophagaceae bacterium | reverse complement strand
CTTGAAGTAGATGAACTATGTTTTTTAGACATTACTGCAAGCAAAGAAAACAAAGAGCCTGATTATAAGATCCTCCAGGAAATTTCCAATGAATGTTTTATGCCGCTGAGTTATGGAGGCGGCATTCGCAATTATGCGCAGGCTGAAAAAGTTTTTAAAATTGGATTTGAAAAAGTAGTGATCAATACAGCAACGTTTACCAATCCAAAAGTGATAACGGAAATTGCGCGGGTTTTTGGTAGCCAGGCTGTGGTTGCAGCAGTTGATGTGAAAAAGAATTTCTGGGGCAAATATGAAGTGTTTAGCACGAGTGGATCAGTAAATCAGAAAAAAAACCCCGTTGATTGGGTGAAGGAATTAGAAAATTTAGGAGCTGGTGAAATATTGCTCACCTCAATTGATCGCGAAGGAACATGGAAAGGGTTTGATGTGGAAGTAACAAGAAAAGTAACCGACAATACAATTTTACCAGTGATTGCTCATGGCGGCGCTGGCAACGTGGGTCATATTGCAGACGTTGTTCATAATGGCAAGGCATCTGCTGTTGCCTTGGGAAGCATGGTTGTATACCAGCAAAAGGGACTGGGCGTTCTTGTCAATTTCCCTGATAAAACAGAACTGGAAGCAGCCATATAATTTTAAGATGATGAAAGTAGCACTGTACGGAAATGTTTGTAACAACATGTATGCGCTTGCAAAAGCCTTCAGGGAGAATTCTGGAATCGATGCACATTTATACCTGCCGCAGGATGTAAATATTCACAATGCACCTGAAAGCGAGGATCCTGAAATAGCAGGCAATTACCCCTCATGGATACACAGGGGTGATAAATATGATGCAACCCGATTTTTTAAAACATTTAAAAAGGATTTTGTCAACGAACTCAATCAATATGATGTTTTCATTGTGAGTGACATCGGTATTGCCCTTGCTCCATATGTAAAACCGAAATCAATTTTCCTGACAACTGGAGCAGATCTTACCCGTATGCCTTTTTTTGGAAAATCGAATTACCTGTTTCCTGGGATTGGAGGAAAATTAAAGGCGTTGTACATGTCTTTGATACAGCGAAGAGGAATTAAAAAAGCGCACAGTCACTGGACACAACCTTTTTTTCCATTTACAGATGCGCTAAAAAAACTGGATATACCTGAGGAGCGAATCAGGTTTTTATTCCGTGTGATCGTAGATACAGATTCAATCAAGTACAATCCTGATGCGTGGTCGTCGATCGATCCTGTAATTAAAAAACAACTAGAGCCTTTTAAGTTCATTATGATGCATCCTTCAAGGCTAATGATCAGGAAGAACAAGGAACTGGTTGAATCAGGACAATGGAAACAGAATGATCTTTTCTTTAAAGGATTTGCAGAATTTCTGAAAAAGCATCCGGAAGTAACTGATGCCTGTTTAGTAATGCCCGACAGGATTTACAGCAATGATATTGATATTGCCAGGCAAATGATCAGGGATCTTGGCATTGAAAAGAATGTGGTTTGGATAAAAGGAAAATCAGACCAGGGTTTTACAAAAAAGGAACTTGTTGACCTGTATTCAATCTCCCATCTGGTTATCGACGAATTTGGAATTGGTTGGTTCGGATCGATCGTACTCGAAGGACTTGCCTGTGAGAAACCGACGATGTGTTATGTGAATGAAGATGACATGAAAAAAATGTATCCCTGGCATCCCATTATTTCAACAAATACTGTTGAAGGAATTGTAAAAGAATTGGAATCATTATATACTGATCCGCAGAGGAGAGAAGAATTGGGTAAAAAGGGAAGGCAGTGGGCTATTGAATATCATTCCACCCCTTATATCGCAAAAATGTACGAGAACGAATTGCGTCGGTTGGGAAATGGCCAGGTGGCAACCAACAACTATTAGATTTTTAATTGAAAATTAGCAAGATAAATCATCGGGCAACGGCATTATTGAAAATTGCGTTTTTTAAGATGAGCTCGTGTAATTGAATAAATTAAATTCAGTTTCCCCTTAACTTAAAAACGATTTTATGCTGACTGCTAGCAATCCCAAAACTTCAGTAAGGGTGACGGATGATTTTCCGTTGCTCGAACAAATGATGGATGACTTCAGATCTCACTTATCAGATTTTCCAGATGGAGATCCAACAATTAAATTCATCGACGATTTTTATTCAGGTCTTAAAAATGGCATCAAAGAGATGGTGAATGAGGGAAGCATATTGTTGAACACAATCAGTGCATGCAATTATTCCCCTTTGCAACAAATGAAATACAACCTGAAAAAAAGGTTGAGTTACGGTGAGATAAATGAATCCGAATACGAATTGATGTTGAAAGCGTCTGACATTATTTTTTCCAAACCGGATGCGCATGTAATGCCTTATGAACTTTCAATGAATGATTTAAATCATGCAGCCTTCCGTGCATGTGAATTATATGGCCAGTCAACTGGTGCAAAATCTCCTGCTGAGATTTCCATGACAGAAGCATTTTACCCGGAATATACTTTCGTTGAGCAGGGTAAGAAATACAGTTATCTATTTCTTTATTTCTATTGTCGTTATGCATTCTGTTGCCAGCATTTCAATTTTGATGAGGTAAAAAATATTGTTGAACTTGGATCAGGCTCCGGTCGTGCGGTGGAGATCATTAAAAAACTTCATCCGCATATCACCTTCCACCTGTTTGATCTGGCTCCACAATTATATACAAGCCATCGTTTCCTGAATGCGATTTTCCCGGAGGATATCGTGGATTATAACATTACGAGGAATGTTGATGAAATATCAACCATCCAGTCAGGTGGGATACACTTTTACCCGTTTTATAAGTTTGACAATTTTAATTTTTCTGATGGTATCAATTTGTCATGGAATACCATGGTGTTCTGCATTCTGACACCGGAAAAAACGCTTGATTATTTAAACAAGATCAAATCATTTGCAGATTATATATACATCGTTGAACCAACCACTGAAGCAGGTGGTGCTCAGTATGGTGTAGCAGAACCCGTTACTTACAAGCATTATGAAACATTTTTGCGTGATTCATATAATCTTGTAAAACGTTCACCGGCCTTCAGGCCACTTGCACAGATCCGTGCGTGGGGAGGCGTGGAGGATCTTTTGTGGGCGCGGAATTGATTTGAATAGAATATCAATTTTAATGTAGCAGGCAACTGCTACATTATTTTTTGCTTATATGCTTAAAACAAAGAATAGTGAAGGGATAATGTTCGATTCTTCACCAACCCGAAAGACGGATGTTTTCCTTTAAAAGGCTTTTCAGTGATACGATAATTTATGGTGTCGGCAATGCGTTCCAGTTGTTTTTCCAGATCATTGCATTGCCACTCATTTCAAGAAATATTTCTGTTGAAGCTTTTGGTGTTTATACACTTTTATTCGCCATAGCTACAACCCTTTCTGCTGTGTGCATTTTTGGAATGGATATCTCTGCAGTCCGCTTTTTTTATGATGATGAAAGAATAGATCACCAGAAAAAAGTTTTTTCCATTTCATTTTACAGCATTATTGGAATATCAGCACTGGTGTGGATCATAGGATTCGCTTTCGCTCCAGTCATTTTCAGGTTACTGGATATCGATCCAGTCTATCGAATTCACTACCTGGTTATTTTATCACACCATTTTTTTCTTTGTCCAGGTATTTCCAGAACTGGTTAAAATGGACATTTCAGCGATGGAAATATATCGGGATGACAATTGGCCTTGTACTGATTACACTTGGGATTCTGATATACCTGAGTTTCGGACCGCATTTTAATTTACTGAATGTTCTTTGGGCATTTTTCTTCAGCCAGGTATTTGTAACGCTCCTCGGTTTTGCCTGGTGTGCAAAATACCTCGGTGGAAAAGTAGACAGGCAACTTGGAAAAGAAATGGTAACGTTTGCAGTACCAAATATGGGAAGCAATGTGGTAAACAGTATCCGTACCAATATCGATCGGTTTTTTTTATCACGGTACCTTGATGGGGAGCAATTTGGAATTTACAGTTTCGGGTCGCGGATCGCTGCTTTCATTTCAATGGTAATTGCAGCATTTGATATCGCTTTTTCACCCATGGTATTTGCCAACTGGAATAAGGAGGGAGTGAAGAAACAGATTGCCAAAACGCAGGTATTTTTTTTACTGCTTTTGATAGCTGTTTGTTTCCTTGTCATTGCCTTTTCCGACCAGTTGATCCTGTTGTTTGGTAGTTCCGCATATATCGAATCAAAGAAGATCATTCCACTGCTTGCATTTGGATATGTGCTTCTCGGCTTGTATACTTTCTGGTCGGTGGGTATCAGTTATGCAAAAAAAAGCGGTTACAACTTTCTTGTCCTGATGCTGGGTTTGATTGTAAACTACCTCGTGAATATTATTCTCACTCCTGATTATGGACAATATGGTACTGCAATCGGATGGATAGCCGGCAATTTTGTATTCGTGTATGCCGCTTTGTGGTTTTCTCAGAAATATTACAAAGTGCCTTATAATCATTTACTGAACGCGATCATACTCGCAGTATCACTTACGTTAATTGTATTGGCCACAAACTGGATATAATTATTTAGAATGAACGTTGTAAAACCAAGGCTTTCCATTCTCATCAATTCAATGACCGGCGGCGGCGCAGAACGGGTTGTGTCATTACTGCTTCCATTTTTCAGAAAGGAATTTGAAGTTGTGCTTGTCTTGCTTGCTGATAAACCGATGGCTTACCAGCTTCCGGAGGGGCAGGAAGTGGTGATCATTCCTGGCGAACAT
>CAZCKF010000311.1:0-4776 GCA_964499155.1 uncultured Chitinophagaceae bacterium | reverse complement strand
AGAAAGATTTGAAGCACCCAACTGGATGCCGGATGGAAAAAAATTATTGATCAACCAGGGAGGTGCGTTATACACAGTCCCTGTTGATGGAGGCAATGTGCAAAAATTAAATACAGGATTTGCCAACCGCAATAACAACGATCACGGAATTTCATTCAACAATAAATTACTTGCGATCAGTCACCACCGCGATGGATTGCCTGGCGGGGGATCGACCATTTATGTATTGCCGCTTGAAGGTGGTGAGCCCAAACTTGTAACAGAAAAGACTCCATCTTACTGGCACGGTTGGAATCCCAACAACAGGGAGGTTTTGTATGTAGCGCAGCGAGAACTACCTGTGTATAATATTTATTCAGCCGATATTCATACCGGTAAAGAAACGCAGCTAACTTTTAATACAACTGCTCATGTTGACGGGCCGGAATTTTCACCCGATGGGAAATACATTTATTATAATGGAAGCCTGTCAGGGACCATGCAGTTGTGGAGAATGGATCCCAATGGAAAAAATCACGAGCAACTGACGTTTGACGAATACAACAATTGGTTCCCGCATATTTCACCCGATGGAAAATGGATCGCATTTCTATCGTTTCCTCCAACCATAAATCCGAATGATCATCCATTTTACAAGAGAGTCATGCTGCGACTGATGCCTGTGAATGGAACTGCAGCACCAAAAGTGATTGCCTATTTATATGGAGGGCAGGGAACGATCAATGTGCCGTCTTGGTCGCCCGATAGCAGGAGGATTGCATTTGTGAGCAACAGCCGATGAGGACGAATTGTGAGTGGTGAATGGTCAGTAGTCAGTAGTCAGTATTGAGTGGTGAATAGTGAATAGTGAATAACGGTTTACAGGTATCGAAGTTGAATTCATTTCGATGCCAGTAGTAAGCAACTCACAACTCACCACTCACTACTCACATCTCACCACTCACTATCTTCGATTCCATCTTTAAAAACCAAATTAAAATGAAATTAGTAGCCTCTTTCATCCTGATGTTCCTTCTCGCCTGCAATGACAACGAACCATCAAGTGATTCTACATCCTCTTCCACTTCAAAAGAAACCTCAAAAGATTCAGTCGTAAAAGAACAAAAGAAGGAGCCTGTTGATGAACCCAATAAACAACCACCTACAGTTACTAAAAAATATTTCAATCAACGCTTTCGCGATGTGACTGTTGAAAAAGTTTCTGATGATAAATACCGGATTCGTGGTGAGGGACAGATCTTCGAAGCGAATTTTTGATGGGTTGTGGAAGACGGACACAATGAATTGAAAAAAGGAAATCAGATGACGGATGCGGGTGCTCCTGAATGGGGGAAATTTGATTTTACGATTGATGTGAAGAAGGATAGGGAGAATAGTAAATTGACGCTTATATTATTTGAAGTGAGCGCGAAGGATGGGAGCAGAGTGCATGAGCTAAATGTGCCGTTGCCGTAATAATAGTTGATAGTAATACGATACCCTTTCCCGACGAGTCTCCCGTACAAATTAAAAGATATTACATGAGTCATTATAAAGGGGACTCGTCCGTCTACTACGGGAAAATTTGAAAACTAATAATACTTTTAACCCATGAAAATTTTTTTAATACTGGCTCTCATCATTTGTTTCGCTGCCTGCGATCGTGTAAAACAAAAAACTTCCACAGCAGTCAATAAAACCGGGGAAGCTGTGGGTAAAGGATCCTCTGGTTTTATCAATAGTGTTTCCGAAGGGATATCAAAAACTTTTAATTCAACCGTATCTCTATCTGATGCACTTGAAGCAAAGGGATTAGAAGTTGGAAAATTTACAATTGACAGTAAAGATTCTTTGGATCATAATAATAACGTGCTCACACTCTATTTCATATTCAACCAGGACATCAATCAAAACATCATGATCAAATTGCTTGACGATGATGGCAAGGAATATGGACGCATCAGTCAACTTTTATCTGGTATAAAAGGCGAAGCGAAATATGTTGATTTTTTGTTTGACAGGAGAGTGGATATAGAGGAGCAGAGTACGTTTGTGGTAGAGTAAGAAAGACAAAGAGAAAGAGAAAGAGGGAGAGAACTTTAATGAAATTTTCTTCCATACCTCCAACAACCAAAAGCCAACAGCCAACAGCTGTATTTTTATTCTCTCCTCAAAATCTCAAGCGGCGGCTTCGTCAGCACAGCCCTGCTATTTAACATCCCAATCATCATCGTTAATGTACATACACCGAAAAACACGAGAATGAGCGGGAAGAAATTTACCTCAAACGGTGCTTCAAATAAAAACTTCGCGAGGGCCCAGCTTGCACCAACAGCGAGGATAATTCCTGTGAGTGCAGCAAATGCACCGAGTAAAAAATATTCAAGCGCGGTGATCGTAAAGATTTGTTTGCTTTTTGCACCAAGCGTCCGAAGCAATACCGATTCCTGCATGCGCTGGTAACGGCTGATCAATACAGATGCGATCAATACGACGAGACCTGTGAGAATACTGAAGCCGGCAATGAATTGTACAACAACACTGATCTGCCCAAGAATGTCTTCCAATAATCTAAGTGCAAGGCCGATATCAATTATTGAAACATTTGGAAAATTGGCCACAACTGCCTGCTGAAATTTCGCCGATGCTTCGGTTGAATTTACCTGAGTGAGCAATACATGGAATTGTGGTGCATCTTCAAGCACGCCGGTTGGAAATACAACAATGAAATTTGTTTGTAACCTGTTCCAATCCACTTCACGATGGCTTCCAACAATTGTTGGGATGATCGCACCTTGTACATTAAATACCATGGTATCACCAATATCAATATTGTTTCGATTGGCAAATCCTTCTTCAAGTGAAATGCGCGGTGTTTGCCCGGGATTGGTTGTACCTGAAAATTTTCCCTTGACAATTGATTCTGATGTTGTCAACGTATCACGAAATGTCACGCGGTATTCCCGGGAAAATAAAAATCGACTTATACTTTCACTTGTATCATTCACATATCCTGATGCCTTAAGGTCATTCAATGATTCAAGCCGCATGTTTACAATGGGCACTGATTCATTGACGGGAACGGATTGTTGTTTAGCAATTGCATACAAACTGTCTTTTTGCTTCGTTTGAATATCGAACAGTATAAGGTTCGGTTGATTTTTTGATGATGAAAGTGAAATACGGTTGAGCAATAAATTCTGAATGAGGAAAATAATGCAGATGAGTGAAGTACCTAGACCAATTGCCGTAACAAGAATTGTTGTTTGGTTGTTGGGCCTGTGCAGGTTCGACATTCCCTGTCGCCACATATAACTCATGGTCCCTTTCACGATCTTTCTTACCACCCACATCAGCAATAATGCAATACCTGACAAAATGAGAAATGCCACAATCACTCCTCCAGTGAAAAATGCACTTCTTGTAAAATTATCCATCTGCAGGTAAGTGAATCCAAGCACGAAACCGAGAATGAGTAAATACACAAGCCATTTCAAAGGGTCTTTCAATTTTTCATTCTGAAAGGAAAGACGAAGTGTATTAAGCGGTGAAATCTTACGGATCGAGACGAGTGGCAATAATCCAAAAAGAAATGAAATGATCACCCCAAGCAATACACCTCTTCCAATTGATGGCCACGATAATGCAGTGCCGAATTTGATCGGTAAAAATTGTTTCACAACTCCCGGCAACATTTGTTGGATCACAACTCCAAGTGCCGCACCGATCACCGAACCAATCAATCCAATCGCCAGGATCTGCATGAGATAGATCAGGAATGCCTGGTATGATTTCGCACCCAGACATCTAAGCACAGCGATGGAATTTATTTTTTCACGGATGTAAATATTGATGGCGCTGGCTACGCCGACACAACCTAACAACAAGGCAATAAAACCAATGAGTGAAAGAAATCGCGCCATGTCTTTTAGCGATCGTGCTGCATCTTCTCTTTCCGATTCAACAGTTTCCACCCAAATTCCTGCAGCATCTGTTCTTGGTTTTAGCTGCTGCACAATTCTTTCAACATCAACTTTTCTATCCCATTTGATATAATAATCATAATCGATCCTGCTGCCTTTTTGAGAAAGGCCTGTTTCCTCTAAATATTTTAATGGAATAAATACGGGTGGTGAAATGCTGGTTGAAAACGCAGCACGTCCCGGTGTACTTAACAATACACCGGCAATTTCAAAAGTTACATTTCCCACTCGGACCGAATCACCCACTTTTACATTGTATTGCAGCATCAGTGTCTGGTCAACAAGTCCCTGCTGGTTGTTTCGGAATGTAACCCCTGCAGATGCCGGCTGTGTTTCAAGTGCTCCATAGTAGGGAAAATCACCCTGCAATGCACGTATGCGCGCAAGACGTGTGCCCCCGCTTTTTGGGAAAAAAACCATGGAGGCAAAACTTCTTTCTTCTGAACGCCGGTCTCCCAGTGAATCGATCATTCTCTGGGCTCTATCTGAAATTTTTTTGTTCGAAGAAAATTCAATGTCTGCACCGATCAGCGAAGCTGCATTTGCATCCATCTCTTCCTGCACATTATCACTGAGAGAATAAACAGCAACGAGTGCAGCAATGCCAAGTATAATGGAGGAAACAAAAAGAAAAAGTCGACCCAAGTTGCGGCGACTGTCACGCCATGCCATCAAAAGCAGCCAAAAGAAATTTACTTTTTTCTGCTTCATACACGAAAGGCTTCAGAGTGATTCAATTTTTCATCTGAAATCAACCTTCCGCCTTTCAAACGAATGATCCTGTTTGTCTGCCCCGCGAGATCCAGGTCATGTG
>CAZCKF010000310.1:1153-4800 GCA_964499155.1 uncultured Chitinophagaceae bacterium | reverse complement strand
TGTTTGAACACAATTGAATCTCCCTGGCCACCTGTTGTTTCATATGATGCCATCAGGTTGTTATTTGCATCATATCGTTTTTCGGTTTTTTTAACAAGCATCCATTTGCCTGAAACCAATTCCTGCACACTCAGATTTTTTACCGAAGATTTTTTGCAAGCAAAAAATATTAATGAGATGACAACAAGAAGAACTAAACGAATAGACATCTTTTAGATTATTTAATAAAGTGTTTTTCTATTTAGTAATGTTTTTACTGCATGGAGCGACGCCTATGATCAATAGCGGTCGTATTGCAGCTCGAATAATGTAAATTTAATATAATGAAAGTACTCAATAGAATACGGATTTTTTCACTAGCTGGATGCAATTCCCTCTTTCTCTTTCTCCTTCTCTTTCTCCTTTTAGGTTGCTACAGCCGCGAAAAGGACGCGGCAAATATTTTCAGGTACAATGAAACAACGGGCATTGCCAGTCTCGACCCGGCTTTTGCAAAGAACCAGTCCATTATGTGGGCAGTCCACCAGGTGTACAATACCCTTGTTGAAGTAGATGATCAGTTAAATATTGTTCCATCCCTGGCAAAGCACTGGACCGTTTCTGATGACAAAAGACAATACACTTTTATACTTCGCGACAGCGTTTATTTCCATGATGATGCATGTTTTCCAAATGGGAGAGGAAGAAAATTAACTGCACGAGATGTTGCATATTCATTGCAACGCATTATCGATCCGGCAACAAGCAGCACAGGTTCATGGATTTTCAATCGAAAGGTCGATACTATTCAACCTTTCACCGCAGTGAATGACAGCACCTTTGTTTTGCGCCTGATTAATCCCTACAATCCGATATTGGGAATTCTGTCCATGCAATATTGTTCTATTGTACCCGAGGAAGCAGTAAAAAAATATGGTCCTGATTTTCGAAGACATCCGGTTGGAACGGGTCCATTCAAATTCGTTGCATGGGAGGAGGGGCAGGCATTGATCTTTGAAAAAAATCCAATTTATTTCGAAAAAGATGCCCAGGGTAACCGATTGCCCTACCTCGACGGGATCCGAACAAGTTTTTATGAAAATAAGGCAACAGAGTTTTTGTTATTCAGGCAGGGCGAACTTGATTTTATCAACGATATCGAAGCATCATTCAAAGACGAGGTACTGACCAAACGTGGTACACTGCGTCAGGAATGGGATGGCAAGATCAATTTATATACAAGTCCTTATTTAAATATTGAATACCTGGGAATACTTGCAGATTCAACCAATCCGGTATTAAGCAATTCACCAATGAAAATGCGAAAGATCCGGCAGGCAATTAATTATGGTTTTGATCGAAGAAAAATGATCTTATACCTGCGCAATTCACTCGGTATTCCTGCAGAATCAGGGTTTGTTCCTGCTGGACTTCCCTCATTCGATTCAACCATTGTTAAAGGATATCATTACAATCCTGCACTCACAAGAAAATTGCTTGCAGAAGCAGGATTCCCGGAGGGACGCGGTTTGTCACCCATAAAATTGCTTACCATTCCGATCTATTCTGATATGGGAAGTTTTATTGCAAAGCAACTGGAGGAATCGGGAATACCCGTGCAGGTAGAAGTCGTTCAAAAAGCAGCGTTGCTTCAACTCACGATGAAATCCAGCGCCCTGTTTTTTCGTGGAAGCTGGATCGCTGATTATCCCGATGCTGAAAATTATTTATCAGTTTTTTATTCAAAAAATCCCGCTCCACCCAATTATACCCGCTACAACAATCCCGAGTTTGATAAAATATTCGAACAGGCCATTGCCGAGGTAAATGACAGCGCGCGACATGCATTGTATCGAAAAGCAGATCAACTCATCATGCAGGACGCACCCGTGGTGCCATTGTGGTATGATGTGGCTGTTAGATTAGCACAGCCAACTATTTCAAATTTTCAGCCGAATGCGTTGAATCTTTTGGAGTTGAGATTTGTTAAGAAGGGGGGATAAAATTTCAAGATTTCAAGATTTCAGGATTTCAAAATTCGCTTCGTAAGTCGATATACTGATATTACTTAATAGCTGCTACGTAGCAATTGGACATTGAACATTGAACATTGGACATTTATCACTGTTTCAGTTTATCCTTAAACGCCTTCTTAAACTTCTCCAGCTTCGGGCGAATTACAACTGCACAATACGGGTTGTTGTTTTTATTTAATTCGTAATACTCCTGGTGGTAATTCTCGGCGACGTAAAACTTTGTAAAAGGGGAAATTTCTGTTACGATGGGATTATTAAATACTCTGGTTTTATCCAGTTCATTTTTGTAATGCAGTGCTTTTGTTTTTTGTTCATCATTATGATAAAAGATCACGCTGCGGTATTGCGTTCCCACATCTGCGCCCTGGCGATTTAATGTGGTTGGATCATGCGTTTGCCAGAAAATTTCAAGCAATTCATCATAGGTGATTTTTGCAGGATCATATACAACCTGCACACATTCTGCATGTCCTGTTTCACCCGTTGTAACTTCTTTATAACTCGGGTCGTCAGTATGTCCACCTGAATAACCAGACTCAACTTTATACACACCATCAAGTTGTTCAAAAATTGCTTCCGTGCACCAAAAACATCCGGTACCGAAGGTTGCAGTATCTGTATTAGCAGGAAGTGGTTGATTACCGGTTAATGAAGCAGTCATATTTGCCTTGGGATTTTCGTACTGTGTACAGGAAAAAAATATTATGATTGCCAGGATTGCTGACACGATCAGCCATTTCATATTGCTTCAGGTTGAAATTGCAAGAGTTCAAAAATCGTTCAAATTAAGTTTTTGAACACCCTATTGTTTGTGAAATATACTGAACTGCACTTATTTTCAGCAATTCTTAACAGCTTTGCAGGTTAAAAACGACAGGATTTGAGATTATACCCGGAATCAGCTGATGTTCAATTGGAATTTGACAAGATCCGTAGCTTACTAA
Organism: uncultured Chitinophagaceae bacterium; assembly: GCA_964499155.1. Taxonomy (GTDB): domain Bacteria; phylum Bacteroidota; class Bacteroidia; order Chitinophagales; family Chitinophagaceae; genus CAZCKF01. Next base: position 1,841 of record CAZCKF010000310.1, on the reverse strand, counting down.
CGGCACATTGCCAAAGTGAATACGCACGCGAAAAAGTATCTTCATTACGAATACATACAGCAAAGGAATTCATTGAAAAGGAATTAAAGCAAAGCCATGAATTCCGGCAATTGTTGCAGCATGGAATATACTTTCCTAATGATTATATCCTGAATCTCCATAAAGAGCTAAAACTGCTTTCAATTCCTGGAAGCACACTGGCTGGCGAGCAGTTTATGCAGATCCGCAAACTTGCAGAAAGCATAGAAAAGATCTTTCGATGGTTTGATAATGAACGAAGTGTTGCTAACCCTGCACTGGCTGATATTATTAAAGGAACCCATTACGAGAAAAAAATCATTGAAAAGATTGACCAGGTCCTTGATGCATTGGGACAGGTTCATGATAATGCTTCGGATGATCTACGGCAGATCAGGATGAGTCTTTATAGGAAAAGAAATGAATTGCGTCGAGCATTTGAAAAAGTGATTTTAAAACTCGGTAAACAGGGATACCTCGCAGACATTGAAGAAAGTTTCATGAATGGCCGACGCGTGGTTGCTGTTTTTGTTGAACAAAAAAGAGGAGTGAAGGGTATTCTGCATGGTGAAAGTGATTCACGAAGGACTGCATTCATCGAGCCAGAAGAAACAATTGATTTGAACAATGACGTTCATGACCTGGAAAATTCTGAGCGAAAGGAGGTCAA
>CAZCKF010000310.1:0-1143 GCA_964499155.1 uncultured Chitinophagaceae bacterium | reverse complement strand
TTTTGAGGCAACTCACTTCGGATATATCAATTTATTCATCCCTGCTTTCTGTGTATCATGCAATCATCGGGGAATATGATTTCATTCGAGGGAAAGCAAGATTTGCATTGGATATAAAAGGTGAATATCCTGTGATTCATGATAAAGCACACATACATCTTGTTGAAGCCTATCATCCATTGCTCTATTTGTATAATTTAAAAAACAAGAAACCAACTGTTCCGGTTTCTCTAACGCTCGATCAGAAAAGCCGCATTCTCGTTATCAGCGGCCCAAATGCCGGTGGTAAGACAGTTACTATGAAAACAGTGGGGTTGTTGCAAATGATGGTACAAAGTGGTTTATTGGTTCCTGTTCATCCCTCTTCAGAATTTGGTTTATTCAAGCAATTGATGATCCATATTGGAGATACACAGAGCATCGAATTTGATCTGAGTACGTACAGCAGTCATTTGTTGCATATGAAGTATTTCATGGAAAATGCAAATGGAAAAACACTTTTCTTCATTGATGAATTGGGAAGCGGCAGTGATCCAAATCTTGGAGGCGCATTTGCAGAGGTTATACTTGAAGAGCTTGTGCGCAAACATGCTATGGGCATTGTTACCACACACTATTTGAATTTGAAAGTGATGGCCAACAAAACCCCAGGTATTCTCAATGGTGCCATGGCCTTTGATGAAAAACATTTATTGCCACAATACAAACTGATCATAGGCAAGCCGGGTAGTTCTTATACATTTTCAATTGCACAGAGAATTGGTTTGGATAAAAAATTAATTGATCGAGCGAGACAACTGGTAGATGAAGATCATTTTCGCCTGGATAAGCTGCTCAACCGTACAGAACAGGACCTGAGAAAAGTTGAAAAACAACAACATGAATTGAACCGTTTGCTCAGGGACAATGAAAAGCTGAAAAAGGAAATGGAGCATACGCTCGACAAAGAAAAACATCGTCAGCAGGTTGAGTTATTAAAGCAGCAAAACAAGATCACAGAGGACCGGCTTGCCTATTTAAAAGACATGGAACGAAAGCTGAAGCAAATATTAATTGAATGGAAACGGGAAGACAATAAAGAGAAGTTAATTAAGCAGATGAATGCATTGCTTTTTAAAAAAGATGAAAAGAAAGCAGTTGGTA
>CAZCKF010000309.1:0-4821 GCA_964499155.1 uncultured Chitinophagaceae bacterium | reverse complement strand
TACAAATCCTGCACAGTACGAGATCATTAAATTACTTGGAGCTGTACATGAAAATGTTTGCGTGGTGGGGGATGATGCGCAAAGCATTTACAGTTTTCGCGGCGCCACCATCCAGAACATCCTGCAATTCCAGAAGGATTACGAGGACGTGCACATTGTAAAACTCGAACAGAACTACCGCAGCACGCAAAGCATACTGGAAGTGGCAAACGAAGTAATTAAAAACAACAAGGGGCAAATTCCAAAGATCCTCTGGACAGATAATGTTCAGGGTGAGAAGATCAGGCTCGTCAGAACAATGACCGATAATGACGAAGGAAAATTTGTTGCCGACTCAATACAGGAATTAAAACTGCGCAATCATTTTGCCAATAAAGACATAGCAGTTTTATACCGCACCAATGCACAGAGCCGTGCGTTTGAAGAAAACCTGCGCAGGATGAATATCGCTTATACCATTTTTGGGGGTATCAGTTTTTACCAGAGAAAGGAGATAAAAGATTTCATTGCCTACCTGCGTGTGATAGTCAATCCAAAGGATGAAGAAGCTCTTAAAAGGATAATTAATTATCCCGCACGTGGAATAGGCAAAACCACCACCGACAAAGCAATTCTCTTTGCAAATCAACAGGACATCACCATGTGGGATGTGCTTGAACGCGCGAAGGAATTTGGATTTAAAGCGGGAACTGCAGAAACCATCGAAGAATTTGTGACCATGATCAAAATGTTTCGCAGTGAACTGCAGAAAAAAAATGCGTACGAAGTTGCATTTGCTGTTGGTAAAAGCACAAACCTGGTGAAGGAATTATTTAATGATAAAAGCACCGAAGGTCTTGCACGATATGAAAATGTCCAGGAATTATTAAACTCTATTAAAGAATTTACTGAAACGCCAATGAGCGAGGAAAGCGGTGAGGTGGGTGATAAAACACTCGGCGCTTACCTGCAACAAATTTCTCTTCTGACAGATGCTGATGAAAAGGATCCAAATGCGGATACAGTGAAAATGATGACCATTCACGCGGCTAAGGGACTTGAATTTGAAGTTGTGTTTGTGGGTGGATTGGAAGAAATGCTTTTCCCAAATGCAATGAGCATTAATACACGCGAGGAACTTGAAGAGGAACGAAGATTGTTTTACGTTGCTATCACAAGAGCGAAAAAGAAACTTTGGCTTACATACGCGAACACACGATATAAATTCGGCCAGCTTGTGCAGAATGAGCCAAGCAGGTTTATCAATGAATTGCCCGAACCAAATTTAGATCGCAGTTATGCTGGTGGTGGTTCTCGCAACACCGCAGGCACAGGTTGGAATACCACCTCTGCATTTGACAGGATGCGAAACGGATTTGGTGGATATGGCGGCAACAATGGAGGTTCAACAAGGGTTTCAGAAAAACCCTCTTACTTAAACGCTCCCTCCAAACCGAAACAGGTTGAACATATTCCATCTCCCGGATTTATGGCAAGTGATATTTCAAATTTGCAGGAAGGCAACAAGGTTGAACACCAGAAATTCGGCTTCGGTGAAGTGATCAAGCTGGAAGGAAGTGCTCATAACCCGGTTGCAACGATAAGATTTGAACAAAACGGTGAAAAGAAGATCATGTTGAATTACGCCAGACTGCGTATTGTGGAATAGAAAAACTGAAACTACCTTTGACTTCTGCTCTTTTCATTTTCATTAACGCTTTTTGCCTATTCCTATCCACTGCGCTGAGCGCTGTGGGGAAAACCCTTCCCATTATACCTATTATAACCACTTGAATCTGTGCTCTTTAAAAGAGGCACAGAAAATGCAAACTGCAATAGAATAAAGAAAGGACTGGACGATGAGAATTTCACTTGTGATTATGATGCTGGTGGTTGCCGTGACTGGGAACTCACAAAATATTTATAATGCTGCCCTGAAAGAAGTCAGTGAGGAACAGGCTCTGTTCAAACACATGCTTTCCACTTATACAATTGACCAAAATATCAGCGAAGCGCTTCAAAAATTCATTGATAAGGACATAAATAAGATTCAGGTCAACATCAGGAAAATGAATGGCAAGAATGATGAAAAAGCAAAAGCCATTAAAACAATTGGTTATTTCCTGAAAGACCTGAGATTAAATCTTGTTGATGGCAAATTGAATTTGTACAAGATCCCAAAATTGCTCGAAAGTTTTACGCGCCTCGTACCACTTGTGGTTGAAAATAAAAGTATCGACAATCAAACCCATTTGCTTGACTGGAAAAGCACACAGGTGCTGGCGAATGCTTTTTTTCAATACGAGGCAGGAAAAAAACTTGATGATCTCGGCACGTACAGGAGAATGATCCGTACACCCCAACACATTATCGGTTATCTGGAAAGGAATCCAAATTTTCCTTTAAGAGATTCACTTATTCTTTTTTATGCAACGCATTATTCGGATCAGCTCATCGGTCATTTAAAACACAATACAAATGGTATTGCTGAAATGATCAATAAGGTGGACGATGCGCACATACAACAGGTAGTTCAATTTTCATCCAATCTGAATGCAACAGAACTTGCACCATTTACTGAAAAGATCGCATCAGGTGCCTTGACAATTGAACAGATCCTGGAAAAAAGAAAATCAGTTACAGGTTATTTTCAATTGCTCGTTAATACTGCGATCCAAAATGCTGCAGAAAGAAGATATTCTCCTTATTCAAAAGTTTTATATACCCAACTGCACGAAAAGGCTTTGGATTTTTATGCAAAAGAGATCAATGAGCTACATGATTCACCAGACCAGGTGAGATTTGCCAGTGTTAAAAACCTTAGGCCAGAGGATCTGTATTACATCATTGTAACTACTGATAACGAATTATATACATCAACCTACCTCGGACTTTATAAAAGGTTGATGGTAAATTTCACAAAAAACAATGCTGATTCATTATTCAGGCTCGTGCAATATGACCAGTTCCGTAAATTTTTAAGGATAGCAGCGAGCTATAACACACTTGATGATTTTTTAAAACAAATGCCTCCTGTTGCAAAACAGGCAATGCTGCATGATTTTATCAGCGGGATGAATAATAATCCTGATGATGAGGAAGCAGTAAAGGATGCGGTGGATGTGGCAGATGCGCTCACTTATTTTTCGGATGATCCCGGTATCATGGAGCTAGTAAAAAAAGAACTTGAGGACAACATTAAAGATTCAAAGACATCGAATTCATGGCAGGCGTATAAATTGTACAGCATACTTTATGAAGTGTACAATGGACTAACAGCCGACAACAATGAAGCTGCGATTTGCGATGAACTTGCCAAATATGAAAAACTGCCCACTACTACATTAAAGAATAACAAAAACCAGGTAGTTGAATTGGTGTTGTTCTATGGAGATGCCGACGGCAAAGCCTCATTCAACAATTTTATGTCGATGTTTAAGAACGCGGCAGAATGGGATGTGCAGAAAAATGAGAACTGGGTTTCCATTTCATCGAAATCAGGTGAACCTCTTGTTATATATGCGAACCTTCCATTAGACAATGAGAGTGAAAAAGACCTTCGTGCACAGGAAGCATTGGCAGAACATTTAAAGAGTGAAGGCATTGCACCAACTGTTCTCATTCATCGCGGCCACAGTTATCACCTGAAGCACACATTGAAATATATTGACAGCAATACAAAACTCGCCATACTCGGTTCATGTGGTGGTTATAATAACGTGCAGAAAATTGTAACCGGGCACGAAGACATTCAACTTATTGCTTCAAAGCAGGTTGGTTCAATGGCTGTGAATGATCCACTACTGGCATTGATCAACCAGGAGATACGTGCAGGAAATGCACTTGACTGGCCAGCATTGTGGAATCAATTGGGAACCAAATTAAAAAACACATCTACATACAAAGTGTTTGAAGAATATGTTCCGCCGTACAAAAACATTTCTCTTTTTGTAATTAAACTTTTCCAGCAGAATGAAACTGCGGTGATAACGAGGCCTGCAAGAACACGCACTAATCCCTAAAAGGATAACACGGATTAAGAAGGATTACACGGATTACGCTTGAAGCTATTTGCACAGTCCATATTTTTCAAATATCCTCGATTCGTAAAGAGTACGATTGACTTTTTTTACAAAAATTAAAATTGCAAGCACCAACAAAAGTTTTTTGTGAATTTTGAAATTAGAATTTATAATAGCTGCCTCAACAATAAAAACACGGACCTTATCTTCTACGTTAAAAAAAGTTAAGACACCAATTAAACCTCACGTTTAACAAATCTTCTAAGGTTTGTACCATGCGGATTAGTGCTAACTGAAAACACCATTGCAATATTTTGGTTCCAGCACCGGCATGTCTGCCACAATCCGCATCATTCTTAACCTAAACATTTACTATGAAGACGATTCGTAATTCAATCGTAACGATTGCGGCTGCATGTATTTCAACAGCAGCATTTTCACAAATTAATCTAGGCGTACAATCGGCAACACGTGCCGCAACAAGTGCAACAGTTAACACATCAACGGTTTCACAATCTGCAACAAAAGCAACAGTTGCAACAAAAGGATCCGTATCAGCAGCAAGTTCAAAAGCAGTGGAAACGAAAAAATCAACGACTGCGAATCTTCATTCACAATCAGAAAAAGCGGTGAATTCAACAGTGGGTGTAAAAGATGATGTGAAGAAAAGTAGAAATGCAAATGTTTCAGCCGGTGCTTCTGTAAATGCTGCTTCAAACAGCAGTGCAATTGCAGGAAATTCAAATGCCAATCATTCAGCAAATTCAAATACCTCAGCAGATGTTGATGTGAAACTGAATGGTGAAAAAGCAATTGATCG
>CAZCKF010000308.1:0-4867 GCA_964499155.1 uncultured Chitinophagaceae bacterium | reverse complement strand
TATAAATCCGGGTATGGCAGGTTCTGTCGAAAATGTTTCGACAATACTTAAGGTTAATGGTACTTTTTATTTCTCAGCAAGAACTGCTGTTGCAGGATATGAACTATGGAAAAGTGATGGAACCGCTGCAGGAACTATGATGGTAAAAGATATTTTTCCAGGTGTTGCAAATGGGAATCCATACGAAATGACTTTAGTAAATGGAACTATTTTTTTCTCTGCTATTGATGCGACGGGAATTGAATTGTGGAAAACAGATGGAACAGAAGCGGGAACTGTTCAAGTGATTGACATATACCCCGGGGGAAACAGTTCTCAACCAAGAAATTTTATTGACTTTAATGGGACTTTAATTTTTTCCGCATTTAACAATACATACGGAGCGGAAATTTGGAAAAGTGATGGTACAACTGCAGGAACTGTATTAATTGAAGATGTAGTGCCGGGTCCTACAAGTTTGGATCCATATGCTTTTACTGTATTAAACGGGTTTATTGTTTTTTCTGGAAGAACATCCACCGCAGGTGCTGAATTATGGCGAACCAATGGCATGCCGGGGGGCACTTATTTACTTCGTGATATTTATACTGGCACACCTAACAGTTATCCGCGTGCGTTTATTGAATTGAACGGCCAACTTTATTTTTATGCAGAAGATGGCACACGCAGTTTAGAACTTTGGAAAACAGATGGTACGACTTCAGGAACTCAAATTGTAAAAGATATCTGCCCGGGGCCCGTGCCTGGTACCACCGGTCATGAAATCCTTAAAATAAATAATACACTATATTTTCTCGGTTCTGATCATTGCGGCATCGGAGTAGGATATTCCACTTTTGATCTATGGAAATCAGACGGAACAACTGCAGGAACAGTCCAGGTGAAAGCAATCGGCACACCGCCCCTGGAAACTTCATTCTCGAACTGCAACGGCATCATATATTTTGCTGCGACGGATGCAGTGTATGGAACAGAAGCATGGAGAAGTGATGGTACGCAGGCAAATACCTCAATGATTAAAAACTTAAATGCGATTGGAAGTTCTAACCCGGCAAGATTTTGGGCAGTGAATAATATTTTGTTTTTCAGTGCTTCAACTGCTACTTCCAGTTCAGTTGTACCAAGAAATCTTTGGAAAACGGATGGAACTTCTGCCGGTACTGTAGTCGTTGCCGAAACCAACGGACCTTTTGGTTTGAATGCCTATTATAAAAGTGATTTGAATGGTCAGCTCATTTTTTACGGCGAGGATTATTATGTAACAAGTGATGAACTTTGGAAAAGCGACGGTACAACTGCAGGAACTACAATTATAAAAGATATCAGGCCAGGTCTTGGAGGTTCTTCTCCAACAAATCTTACACGCTCAGGGAACCATGTTTATTTCAGTGCATATACATCTGATTACGGAAATGAATTATGGAAAACCGATGGTACAGAAGCAGGAACCATTTTGGTAAAAGACATTTTGGTTGGATCACCGCCATTCGGCGATGGAAATCCACAAAATCTTACTGATGTTAATGGTACGTTGTACTTCAGTGCAAATAATAGTTCAAGCAATCTTGGTATTTTCAAAACAGATGGAACTGCTGCAGGTACGGTAATGCTTAAACAATTTCATGGAGATTCCTATACAGCACGTGAATTTACTCCGCATAATAACATGCTGTATTTCACAGAAGATGATGTGGATGATTTTTGGAGAACTGATGGAACCGTTGCAGGTACTGTGCTTTTACGATCATTTACTGCTGTTACTGAAATCGCAAGCATTAATGGATTGCTTTATTTAAGCGCAACAACAACAACTGCATTGGGAAGAGAATTGTGGATCAGTGATGGAACCACTGCCGGTACAGTCCTGCTAAAAGACATTCGCCCTGTCGGTTCTTCGGGTCCGGGGAATTTTGCTGAAATAAATGGGAAAGCGGTTTTTGGTGCAAATGATGGGACAAATGGAATTGAATTATGGATTTCAGATGGAACAACAACCGGGACTCAGTTATTAAAAAATATTAATGCAACAGGTGATTCGGATCCGAGAGATTTTGTTTTGGTAAATGGGGAATTGTATTTCACAGCAAATGACGGTATCAATGGCCGCGAACTTTGGAAGACTGATGGAACCATAAGCGGAACACAATTAGTGTATAATGTAGATGACGTTTTAATGCAAAGCAGCGATCCAAAGAATTTATATGTATTCAATAATTGCGTTTATTTTTCTGCAACAGGAAATGAAGGATTGGAATTATATAAATATGGACCTTGTCCCGTGCAACGCTTGGCGGATGGTAAATTGAGCCGCACACTTCATATCAATAATGACAACCGATTCCAGGACCTCAGTGTTTGTTCCGTCATTGCCGATGTTGTTCCAAATGGTTCAAGTCCTGTAAGCGGAACGGTGACGGGTACAGTATGGGTTGAAAATTCAATTCCCCTCACTTTGAATTATCCATATGTGGCACGTCATTATGAGATCACACCATGGAATAATGCAGGCACTTCAACAGGAAGAGTTACTCTTTATTTCAAACAATCAGAATTCGATGCGTTCAATGCTGAACCATCCACACTGTTGGATCTGCCAATGAGTGCCGCAGATGCAACAGGCATTTCAAACCTGCGTGTAATAAAATATGCTGGTACTAGTAATAATGGAAGTGGTTTGCCTGAAAGTTATGCTGCTGAAAGAGAAGTGATCAATCCTGATGACGCATCGATCGTTTGGAATGCAACTGAAAATCGCTGGGAGGTTAGTTTTGACGTTACAGGTTTTAGCGGTTTTATCATTCAAACTGCATTTGCAGCCCTGCCAGTTAAACTCGTTTCATTCACAGGTTCTTTAAATAATGAAAAGAAAGCAATGCTTGAATGGCAGGTTGTTGAACAATCAGGGATCAGCAGCTATGCAATTGAAAGAAGCAGGGATGGAATTAATTTCAGTGAAATTGGTTCCATCGCAGCAAACAATGCAAGCAGCTTTACCTATCGCTTCACTGATCCGCAACAAGTTTCCGGAAAACATTTTTACAGGATAAAAATTGTTGAGAGCAATGGCATTTCTTACAGCAGGACAATTTTGCTGAATACAACTTCTCATGGTGTATTAACAGTTTATCCAACACCTGCAAAAGACAAGATCATCATCCAGGGACACGCGAATAATTTACTGTACTCAAAAGCAAGAATTATTGATATGAATGGAAGGGTAGTGAAAACATTCCAATTAAACACACTTCCACAGGAAATTGATATCAGTGGTTTGCATAAAGGAATGTATTTCTTGCAGGTAGGTGCTGAAATTCTTATAACACAGAAAATAATCAAGCAATAATTATTTTATGTTCTCTTAAATTTTTGAACCGGTTTGACCTTCGATAAAATTAGTGCCGTGATTGTCAAATGAATTTGGAAAGGAGAATTCTCCTGGATTAATAATTGTTTAGGGTAATGTTTTACTTCCAATGCCTGTCAACTCATGGGTAAGTATGCCTCTTCAAATGTTGTACTCTTTGTCATTATGCAAGAATTGAAAGCTGAAGTTTTGCGCACAAGTATGACCTGGGAGTTTACTTTACAGAAATATTATTTTAGTATATGAAGAAGGCAAATACTGTTATAATTCGCGCTTTGATAATAAGCAAATTGGTTTTCTTTTTTACCTTATTGCATTCGCAACCATCAGAATTATTTTTTCATAACTATACCACCATCAATGGGCTTTGTGATAATAATATTAATAGCATAACACAGGACAGTCGTGGTTTTGTTTGGATTGGAACTGCAGAAGGCCTTTCACGGTTTGATGGAATAAATTTCAGAAATTATTATGGAAGCAGGGATAGCAACAAATCATTTACCAATTATAATATAACAAACGTAACAGAGTACAAGCCTGGTCATCTGATTTTCTGCAGCCTTGGCAAGCTTTGGTGTATGAATACACTAAACAATACCTTTTATCAACCACCTAATGGATTATTAAGCAAATATGTTTCCCAGATCAGGTTGATAGAGGACGGTACCATTTTGCTCTCTTCTGGTGATACAGCTTTCATTGTAGACAAGGATTTACATATTATTCACAGGATTACAAGCGCAGCTAATTTTGGTTCTTTTAGCGCCTATCCTATAACGGCAGATACTTTATTAATAAGCAGCAGCAAAGAACATTATTTGTACAGTATTTCATCAAAAAAAATCGTTCGATTTTATCCCCGGACACGTTTTAAAGAAGCAGAGAATATTTCTTTTTTCTTAGGTAAAGGAAATAATAATGCAAGTTTCTATTTCAGCAATTACTGGCAGGGATTATACGAGTATGCATCAGACGGCAGTATCATTGCACACTATAGCACAACCGCAAAAGATGAGCGAAAAAAATTGTCTCATAACGGAATTAACAGCCTCCTGCAGGAAAATGACAGCATTTTTTACCTGGCGTCATATAACGGATTGTCTGTTTTGAACAACAATACGGGGATAATTAACCAGTTCCAAAAACAGCCCGGTAACAGCAACTCAATCTCAGGAAATATTGTAACCACCATTTATAAAGACAGATCTGGCAATATTTGGTTCGGCACTACTGAGGGTCTCAGCAAACTTGGAGCAGGCCACCAAAATATAGACATAATAAACAAGGTAAGAAGTAAGCAATTAAAACATGAATTTACCAGGATAGCAAAAGGAAATGGTCCTTTTCTTTATGCCAGTTCAATGGGCGGTGGCACCTATCGAATTAACAGGTTTACCAATAAAATTGAATTATTTGATTCCGCAATTGTTACCAACGCCTGGTCATCCTTACAAGCTGGAAAAATAATATACCTGTCTGGTGGCGGACATAAGAAATTGA
>CAZCKF010000307.1:2395-4873 GCA_964499155.1 uncultured Chitinophagaceae bacterium | reverse complement strand
AGCGATCGACTATGGAAATTACACGACTGAATTATTCAAATACGCAAACCTGCAAACCGGGTATGCAAAGGATGATGAAAACATTTTTGAGATTCCACCATCTCATCCTGATCATGGGAAAAATGTAGCGGCTTATTATTTCTGGGTGTTTCCCAATATGATGTTCAACTTTTATCCGTGGGGTTTGTCCATCAATATTGTGGAGCCGAAATCTGTTTCGAAAACAGTGGTCAGATTTTACAGCTATGTTTGGAAAGAAGATCTGCTGAATACCGGAGCGGGAAGTGAGCTTGATAAAGTGGAAATGGAAGATGAAGAGATCGTTGAGAATGTGCAAAGAGGCGTGAGGTCAAGAGCATACAAACACGGAAGGTATTCGGTCACGCGTGAACAGGGTACACATCATTTTCACCGGCTCATTTGCGAATTCATGAATGCGAATGCACGAACCATCCAGGGATAATTTTACCAGAACGATTACTTTTTCTGCTGCAGCATCACTCGTCATCGGCAGCATCATTGGCTCAGGCATTTTCATGCGCCCCGCTGAAATGGCGCAACTGCTGCAATCACCTGCACTCATTTTTGCAGCCTGGATCATTGCCGGCATTTTTACATTGTTCAGTGTAATGGTGTACGCCGAGTTTGGCGCCATGGTTCCGGCGACCGGCGGACAATACGTATTCATGAAGTTGATGTACGGAAATTTCTGGGCATTTCTTTTTGGCTGGGCTGAATTTATTGTGATCAACACGGCGGGAACGGCAGGCATAGCCTTCATTTGTGCAGAGTATGCGAATTATCTTTTTCAGTTACCAAGATTCGATGTTGCAACAGAACAATCATTTTCATTATATGTTCCTTTGATGGGAACGATTCTTCCCCTAGAAAATGCAGGTGTAAAAGTGCTGACGATGCTTGTGCTTTTAATCCTGACCTATACAAGTTATCGCAGCACCAGGTTGGGAACGGGTTTACAGCTTGTTTTTACTGTTGCTAAAGTGCTGGCCATTTTAATTCTGACTGCAGGATTGTTTTTTTCAGACAAAGGATCAATGTCCAATTTTATCCAGGACAATACTTCATTGATACCTGCTGCATTTACACTTGTGGCAGCCATGGTTGCCGCCATCAATGGTGGTCTTCAGTCTTTTGATGGATGGGCTAATATGCTGCATGTAGCCGGTGAGGTGAAAAATCCATCCAGGAATATTCCACGCAGCCTGCTTGTCGGGGTTTTCGCATGTATGTTTATTTATCTGCTCGTGACTGCATCGATGATTTACATGCTGCCAGTTACTCAAATGGCAAAAGAATCACTAGTAGCATCCGCAGCGGCAGAAGTTGCATTTGGAACTGTTGGAGGTGTTGTCATTGCTATTCTGATTTGTGTTTCCGTCATCGGCACCACGAATGCAACAGTGATGACAGCACCGAGAATGAGTTATGCCATGGCGAGAAGCGGATATTTTTTCAGGTTTGCCGGAAATGTGCATCCGCGTTTCAACACTCCATCAAATGCGCTCTGGTTACATTTCGCTGTTATGCTCTTCATGGTAATGAGTGGATCATTTTATATTCTCGCCGATATGTACATTTTCATCCTCTGGATTTTCAACCTGATGATGATCATCGGACTTTTTATACTTAGAAAAAAATTGCGTGATATGGAGAGGCCTTATAAAGTGTGGGGTTATCCCTGGATGCCGATATTACTCATAGCGTTCAATGCATTTTACCTGGTGATCACATTGTACAACGACATCAATAATTATTTAATTGGAAAGACGCATATAATTAATGCGGGGTTTGGAACGTTGCTCGTGGCAACTGGGGTGCCGTTCTATTTTTACTTTAAGTCGAGGGAGAAAAATTTGAAAATTTGAAGATTTGAAAATTTGAAGATTCTTTAGGTCGAACAGTCTTTTCCGATTTGTCAGTTGTTGCATTCGATGAATTAATCAAACCGAGCTTGTCGAGGAATGTCAAACCGAGCTTGTCGAGGTTCAAGCAAAGGCGCAAAAAATACAATTTGAAAATTAGAAATTTGACGGTGCATGCAAATGCAAGGCAACACACTGCAATTTGAAACGCTTTCCAATCCGTAATGACTTTTCAAACCTTGCTGATTAGCATCGTATACGGATGCGAAGCAATTGACAGTCCAGCTTAATGCGTATAGCTTACAGCTTATAGCTATTAAGTCGCCAACATCTTTTTGATAAGCCTCCCCAGCATCATCAACCCATAATCCGCATCGTCATCCCACGGCTTTCCATAGCTAATCCTCAAACAATTTTCATAATTACTGCTTGCTGAAAATATTTGTCCGGGTGAAACAGAAATGCCATGTTTCATCGCCTCTGAATATAATTTGTAAGCATTTACTTTTTTGTTCAATTCCACCCATAGAACAAAACCTCCCTGTGGACGAGAAATTTTTGTGTCTTCCGGAAAATATTGCATGATGCCCTGGAT
>CAZCKF010000307.1:0-2385 GCA_964499155.1 uncultured Chitinophagaceae bacterium | reverse complement strand
CATTGAGTGTGCAGCGCTTTGCGCAAATTTTTTAAATGATAATCGTAACGGCCGATACTTAGAAAATGTGCAATAGCTGCCTGCGTTAAAGTTGGACTCGTTACTGTGTGCATCATTTTCAGTTGCTTCACTTCTGCAAGATGTTTACCAGGTAATATCCAGCCGATGCGATAACCGGGAGCAAGTGATTTGGAAAGTGAAGAGCAATGCATGACCATACCTTCCGTATCGTATGTTTTGCAGGTGCGCGGACGGTGGCGACCGAAATACAATTCACCATAAATATCATCTTCGACCAATGGCACTTTGTGTTTGGAAATCAATTCAACCAGTTTCTTTTTGTTCTCATCCGGCATGCAGCTTCCAAGTGGGTTGTTGAAATTCGGTACAAGGATCAATGCTTTTACCGGGTATTTTTTAATTACTTTTTCAACACAATCCAGATCCAGGCCTGTGCAAGGATCAGAAGACACTTCTACTACTTTTAATCCCATGCTTTCGATTGCCTGGTACACACCGAAATAGGCTGGGCGTTCTACAGCCACAGTATCTCCTGGCTTCGTGACAGTTCGCAGGCAGAATACAATCGCTTCCATGCATCCCGATGTCACAATAATTTCTTCAGGCCTGATCTTGCCGCCCCAGTTGAATGCAAGTCTCGCTATTTGTTTACGCAAATCAATATTTCCCTGTATATGTTCATATCCCACACCGCTGTCCTTTGTATTGCGCAGTGCATGCACAACAGATTTATTCAGTTTTGCAATCGGCAAGAGAGAACTGTCGGGAACCGCCAATGAAAAATTAATCACATCATTTGCGCGGATATCTTTATATACTGTTGCGATCATATCCTTCACACTTACCTCTTTCGGCACTGTTTCTGGACGATCATTTTTTGGCAATTCAGGATACCGCTTAAAATTAAAGCGAACATAATAACCCGATTTTGGTCTCGCTTCAATTAATCCCTTTCCCTCGAGATGATAATATGCCTGGAATGCAGTTCCCATGCTGATGCCATATTCATCGCTGAGTACACGCACTGATGGAAGTTTATCACCAATTCTTAATACATCTTCTGAGATCATTCTTTCAATGCCATCAGCTACCTGCAGATAGAGGTGATCGTCGGTGGCGAGTTTTAATTTACCCATGATTTAATTGCAGATTTTAGATTTTCGATTTCAGATTTTCTTTTATTCGAAGAGTTATTATAATCTGAAATCATTCTTAATTCAATCTTTTTATTTCCTCCTGTATCCTTTCTTATACCGATATCCTAATCCTATAATCCTTAACTAATCCTGCCATCCTATATTAATTTTTGGTTTTTGATTTTTGATCTTCTCACAGGTATCGTAGTGTTATTTTATTCGATGCAGCCTCCAGAGTTTCTGATTTCCTAATCCTGTTTATCCTTAACAAATCCTGTTCATCCTGATCTGATATAGTCAAAAGTAATAAAACTGAATCTGTTTTATATGCGAAAAATTGAAAAATTTTGTACAGGATTTAAGGATTGGTAAAGGATTTTAGGATTGGTAAAGGATTAAAAGGATTGGTGAAGCATTAAATAATAAAAATGTTGTTCGAGAATCATGAATATTCAAATCGTTAGATCATTTCGAGCAAAAGGAAATCTGAAATCTAAAATCTCAAATCTAAAATTCGCAACAGGGTTGTTATGAAAAAAGATTTGCGTTACGCATATTTCGCACTCGCATTTGTTAGCTTCTTTTGGGGTACTACGTTTATCGCAGCGAAAATGAGTGCGCAACAAATGCCTGGTTTGTTTGTTTCAGGACTGAGGCAATTTATTTCTGGATTTATCCTGGTTGCTTTCTTTATGATACGTGGTTATGCATTGCCGACACGGGATGATTTAAAGAAAATTTCTTTGCAGGGAATATTGTTGCTCTGTATTGCCAATGGAATGCTTACCTGGTCGCTGGAATATATCAGCAGCGGCCTTGCTGCGATCATTGCAGCCATGATACCGTTATTCATTGCATTATTTAGTATGTGGCTAACTCGATGTGGTAAAATCAGCAGGTGGATGTTTGTTGGTTTGCTGATCGGATTTGCAGGCATTTGTACCATTTTTTATGATTATGCAACGGTTGCAACTGGTAATTCATTTGTTTTTGGTGTAAGCCTCGCCATTGTATCGACTTTGATTTGGGCATTTGGTACTGTGTACACAGCCAAACAAAAAACAAGTGTTTCAATATTATTCAATGTTGGATTGCAAATGTTTATCGCAGGGATCGTGATGATTATAATTTGTCTGGTTACAGGAAAATATGTTGACCTGGCAACAACAGGCACTGATCTTTGGTATCCATTATTGTACCTGGTTCTTTTTGGTTCATTGCTTGCTTA